>CATISV010000028.1 GCA_949541125.1 Flavobacterium sp. SCGC AAA160-P02 | reverse complement strand
GTTTCATGGCTTAAATATTGATTTATTTCAAAATAAAGTACTCCATTTTTGTTTAAATTTACTTTTGCAAAATCCACAATTTTATCATAAAACAAAAGAGGATTAGTATCCTTTACAAAAAGGGCTAAATGAGGTTCGTTTTCTAAAACATTATTTTTAATTTCTTTCTTTTCTATTTCTCTCACATAAGGAGGGTTAGAAACGATGATATCCAATTGTTGATTCAATTTAAAAGGGTTTAAAATATCTTGCAGAATAAAGTGTACATCAACCTTATTAATCATAGTGTTTTTTTGAGCAATTTTTAGCGCTTCTTCGCAGATATCAATGGCGAAAATTTTAGATTCAGGCAATTTTTTTTTTAAAGAAATAGGGATACATCCAGTGCCGGTACCAATATCTAAAATAGTGAGTTTTTTACTTATTGAACTTTTAATATTGGTGAAATTAGATTCAGTGTTTTTAGACTTTGAAATATCTGAAATAATCCATTCTACGAGCTCTTCAGTTTCTGGTCTAGGAATCAAAACAGTATTATTTACAAGGAAAGGAAGGCCGTAAAATGTTGTTTTACCTAGAATGTATTGAATGGGCTCCTCTTGTTGTAATCTTTTTGTGGCGTCTTCTAAAAGCTTCAGATTTTCTTTCGGAATCTTCTCCTTTGATTTTAATACACTATCTGTTTTTTGATATCCTAAGTATTCTTTTATCAATAAAAAGAAAAAAGAATCAATTTCTGTCTTGGGATATAGCTTTTTAAGGCTATTATAGAATTTTGTTTTGAATAGTTGTAAAATCATAATGAACGAATCATCCAAACATCACAAGAATAATGACAAGTATTTCCTAAAGGACCGTTAATTTGAATAAAACCGTTTTTCTTATATAATTTACGAGCAGCTTTCATATACGGCATGGTTTCTAAATAACATTGACTATAACCAAATTCTTTAGCTTTTTGTAAACATTTTACTATCATTTTGGTACCCAAACCTTTTCCTCTTGCTTGAGGAAGAAAATACATTTTCTGTAATTCACAGGTGTTATTTTTATAATCATCAAGTTGAGCAATTCCTCCTCCACCTAGTACTTTTCCAAAATGCTCAACAACAAAATATATAGCATTGTCTTTATTATAATTGGTAAACATGTCTTCTAGAGCGATATCTTCATAAGCTGTCCCAATTTTTGGTGCACCCATTTCTAAAATAACGCTCTGAACAATATTTTTTATTTGTTCATTATCACGAGCTTCTATTTCTCTGATAATATAGTCTGAATTTATCATTTAATGCTGTATTTTTGCTTTGCAAAGTTACTTTTTTTTGAATCACGAACAATACATAAAACGATGTCTTGAAATTTCCAAATCAGGAATTGGGACAACACGACCAAATCCTTCTGTGGGAGCTGTTTTAGTTGTAGATTCAAAAATTATTGGAGAAGGTTTTACAAGTCCCTATGGAGGAAATCATGCGGAGGTTAACGCAATTGATGCTGTAAAAGATCAAGAGCTTTTAAAAAAAGCAACAATGTATGTAACCCTAGAACCTTGTAATCATATTGGAAAAACACCTCCTTGTACTGAGTTGATTATTAATAGTGGTATAAAAAAAGTTGTCATTGGTTGTATAGATGCAAATTCAATAGTTTCCGGTAAAGGTATTAAGAGATTACACAATGCCGGTTGTGAGGTTGTTGTTGGTGTGATGGAAAAAGAATGTAAAGAACATCACAAACGATTTTTTACATTTCATACGAAACAACGTCCTTATATTATTTTAAAATGGGCAGAAACTTCCAACGGTTTCATTGCTCCAAAAACCAAAGATAAGCAAGCTCCGGTTTGGATTACTAATGAAATCTCTAGGCAAATGGTTCATAAATGGAGAAGTGAGGAGCATTCTATTTTAGTAGGAACCAATACTGTATTAGATGACAATCCAAAGTTAAATGTTCGTCATTGGAAAGGAGAAAACCCGATAAGAATCGTAATTGATAAAGAATTAAAAATTCCAACTGATATGAAAGTCTATGATACTTCTGTCAAGACAATTTTTATTAATGAAAGTCTACAAGTCAAAAAAGACAATATTGTTTTTGAAACAATTGATTTTTCAAAACCAATTGCCGCTCAAATTTGTAAACTTCTTTTTGATTACAAAATTCAATCTGTAATCATTGAAGGTGGAACAAAAACACTACAGACTTTTATAGATGAAAATTTATGGGATGAGGCTAGAGTTTTTAAAAGTGAAGTTCGTTTTATCGAAGGAGTTAGTGCTCCTAAATTAAATTGTTCTAGGTTTACTGAAGAAATTATTAATAAAGATTGTCTAAAAACCTTTATAAATGATTAAAAATGTAGTTTTTGATTTTGGAGATGTGTTTATCAATTTAGATAAAGAAGCTACTGTCAATCAATTACAAAAACTTGGTATAGATGAAATCTCCTCAGAGATGGTATACATCGCTGACCAATTTGAATTAGGAACACTTACCTCACAAGAATTTATGAGTAAATGCATAACCTTGTTTCCATCCATTTCAGCGAATGATTTTAAAAACGCTTGGAATGCTATTCTTAAAGATTTTCCTTTATATCGATTTGATTTTTTGAAATCATTAGCCAACTCAAAAAAGTATCGATTGTTTTTATTAAGCAATACCAATGCAATCCATATTTCATGGATTCAAAAAGAATGGGGAGATTTATTTAATGAATTTAAAAGCTTTTTTGAACAATTCTATTTATCACACGAAATTCACCTAAGAAAACCTTCTGCAGAGATTTATAAATTTGTACTGGATGAAAATAAATTAAAAGCTGAAGAAACTTTTTTTATAGATGATTTAGAAGAGAATACAAGAACTGCCAAGAATCTGGGAATTAAAGTTTGGAATATAGACCCCTTTCATGAAGATGTTATAGATTTGTTTTTACAAAAAGACTTTATTACATGATATATTTATTTATCAGTATTTGTATTTCAAGCTTTCTGTTTGTTATTTTTAAATTATTTGATGTTTTAAAAATTAATACACTACAGGCAATTGTAATTAATTATTTGATTGCAGCTATTTTGGGATTCAGTCTTTCTGATATTTCAGTTTCTTTTCAAGAAATTCCAAGTCAACTGTGGTTTCCAGGAGCTCTTTTATTGGGTATTTTGTTTATTGTTGTTTTTAATATCATGGCATTGACCTCTCAAAAGAATGGCTTATCAGTTGCTTCCGTCTCTAGTAAAATGTCTGTAGTCATTGCCATTGTCTTTGGTGTTTTATATTATAATGAGAGTCTTAGCAATATAAAAATTATCGGGATCTTACTGGCTTTAATAGCAGTATATTTAACCTCAACGAAAGAAAAAACAATCAAAGTAAACAAGAATGCTGGCTTTCTATTTCCAATCCTTTTGTTTGTAGGTTCTGGTGCCATTGATACTAGTTTGAAATATATGGAAACGACCTATGTTCAAGAAGGAGGAGTTCCATTGTTTTCTGCAACTATTTTTGGATGCGCTTTCGTGCTTGGAGTTTTCTTTTTATTATATCAAAAGCTTACAGGTTTTTTTACTTTTGAATTAAAAAATATACTAGGAGGGATTTTGTTAGGAGTACCCAATTATTTTTCTATTGTATACCTTTTGAAAGCTCTTAGTACTGAAGGTATGGAGAGCTCCACAGCATTTACTTTAAACAATGTGGGAATTGTAATTTTATCAACGTTGTTTGGATTGTTAATTTTTAAAGAAAGATTAACCACTAAAAATTGGTTGGGTATTGCTATTGCTATTATGAGTATTTTAATGGTGATGTCTACCAATGGATGATCTTTATAAAACGATAGAAAAACCGTCAAGAGAAACACTGTTTAAAGATAGAAATAGTAAGTTTTATGGATATGCATTCCCTGTAAGTTCTGAGGCTGATATAAGAGACTTACTTGAGCTGCTAAAAAAGAAGCATCATTCTGCAGGTCATTTTTGTTATGCTTGGCAAATAGGAATTGAGTCTGTTAGGTTCAGAGTCAATGACGATGGTGAGCCCAATAATTCTGCAGGAATGCCAATCTATGGACAAATTCAATCATTTGGTCTTACGAATATCCTGATTGTATCGGTTCGGTATTTTGGAGGAACAAAACTTGGAATAGGAGGTTTGATAAATGCCTACAAGCAATCTGCAAAATTAGCGATAGAATCTTCAATTATTATTGAAAAAACAATAGATGTTTTGTATGAACTTAATTTTGAATATGAACTTATTAGTAGAGTTATGAAAATTATAAGAGAAAATGCAATCTCTATCCAAAGTCAAAAATTTGATATTGATTGCAAGATTACTATAGTGGTTAGAAAATCAAAAATTAATAAAGTGTTGGAAATTTTTAGTGAATTTTATAAGGTACAAATACAACCATTATAGGTTTAATTTCTCTAAAATATAATTTGGGCATTTTGTAGGTTTGTTTGTTTTTCGATCCATAAAAGCCAAAACAGAATTTCCTGTTGATATTTTCTCTTTATTTTGGTTGATAATTTCATAATCAAATTCTATTTTAACTAAGGGAGTTTTTTTTAAAAAAACAGAAATGGTTAAAATATCATCATATTTTGCTGGTTTAATAAAATTAAAAGAAAGCGAAATTACTGGTAGTATAATTCCTTTATTTTCTAGGTCCTTATAACTAACTCCCAGATTTCTAAGCCATTCCGTTCTTGCTATCTCAAAAAATGTAGCATAATTGGCATTGTATACAATACCCATTTGATCTGTTTCACCATAACGAACTCTAATATTTGTAGAAAATTTCTTCAATTTTTAATAAAAATAATAGGTTCGTATAACTACGGAAAAAAAAATTAAAAATCAATAGCAAATTCATTTTTTTTTACTGAATTTTATTCACACATTTGTATTGCTTAATTTACTAAAGCAAATCACCAACAAATAAGAGGAAAAACAAAACAACTAATTCTCTACGATAATTTATGTCAAAAACGGCTGTTTCAGTATGGGACAAATGTCTTTTTTTTATAAAAGATAATATAAAAGCACAGGCTTATAAAACCTGGTTTGAGCCAATAAAACCTGTAAAATTATCTGGTGAAGTTCTTACGATACAAGTGCCTAGTAAGTTTTTTTATGAATGGCTCGAAGAACATTATATTAAATTATTAAGGGTTGCTTTAGTTCGAGAATTAGGAGATGATGCGAAATTAATTTATGATGTTCGTATGGAAAATACGTACAGTAGCAATCGCCCTCAAATTGTTAAGATTCCTAGTTCAAATAGAGATCCTTTAAGGCCACAAAAAATATCTGTCCCTGTTGAGGTTAGTAAAAGGGAATTAAGAAACCCTTTTGTAATTCCAGGCTTACAAAAAGTAAAAATAGAATCTCAATTAAATGCAAATTATAATTTCAAGAACTTTGTAGAAGGAGATTCTAATAGATTGGCTAGATCTGCTAGTATGGCAGTTGCTAATAAACCCGGCGGAACTTCCTTCAATCCCTTATTAATTTATGGAGGAGTTGGGTTAGGGAAAACTCATCTAGCTCATGCTATCGGTGTAGATATTAAAGATAAATATCCAGACAAAACGGTATTATATATTTCATCAGAAAAATTTACACAACAATTTATTGATTCAGTAAAATCAAATACTAGAAATGATTTTATTCATTTTTATCAAATGGTTGACGTATTATTAATTGATGATGTACAATTCCTTTCAGGCAAAGCAGGAACACAAGATGTATTTTTCCATATATTTAATCACTTACATCAAAATGGAAAACAGGTTATTTTAACCTCAGATAAGGCTCCTGTTGATATGCAAGATATTGAGCAACGACTTCTTTCTAGATTTAAATGGGGATTATCTGCAGAATTACAATTGCCAGATTACGAAACACGAATTTCTATTCTTCAAAATAAATTGTTCAGAGATGGTGTAGAAATGCCAGAAGAAATTGTAGAATATATTGCAAAAAATATTAAGTCTAATGTAAGAGAGTTAGAAGGTGTAATTATTTCAATGATTGCTCAAGCATCCTTTAATAGAAGAGAATTCTCTTTAGAACTAGCAAAACAAATAGTAGATAAGTTTGTAAAAAATACAAAGAAAGAAGTTTCCATTGATTATATTCAAAAGGTTGTTTCTAAGTATTTTGAGATGGATGTAGCTACTTTACAATCAAAAACTAGAAAAAGACATATTGTGCAAGCTCGTCAATTAGCCATGTACTTTGCAAAAAGAATGACTAAAACTTCTTTAGCGAGCATAGGTTCACAAATTGGACAAAGAGATCACGCTACCGTATTACATGCTTGTAAAACTGTTGATAACCTAACAGAAACCGATAAACAGTTTAGGAAATACGTTGAAGACCTTACCAAAAAGTTGACTTTTTAAATCTTTTAAGAAAGATTACATTTATAGAATAAACTATACTTTCCACAAATTTTATTATATGAAAAGAATATTGATGGTTTGCCTGGGAAATATTTGTCGTTCTCCTTTGGCAGAAGGGATTTTACAATCAAAACTTAATTCGAAAGATTTTTTTGTGGATTCTGCCGGAACAGCTGCGTATCATATTGGAGAAAGCCCCGATCATAGATCTATTAAAATTGCTAAAAAATATGGGATTGATTTAACCAATCAAAGAGCTCGTCAATTCAGGTCAGAGGATTTTCTTAAGTTTGACCTTATTTATGCCATGGACAAAAAAAATTATCAAAACATATGTTCGTTAGCTAAGGACGATGCTGAAATTAAAAAAGTTAGAATGATTTTAAAAGAAATGAATTCTCCATCAAATAATAGTGTACCAGATCCCTATTATGGGGATGATGATGGATTTGAAACTGTTTATCAAATGTTGAATGAGGTTTGTGAACTAATAGCAAAAAGATTGGTGCAAGCATCAATATGAGATAAGAAAATCGAATTAATTATAAAAAGTGAAAGGAACTCTTTATTTGATACCAACCACATTGGGTGAAAATGAACCTTTAGAAGTAATACCGTATTCTGTAAAAAAGCGCATAGAATTACTTGATCATTTTATTGTAGAGAATGAAAAATCTGCAAGAAAATTCATAAAAAAAATCACCCCCAAAAAAAATCAACCTTCCCTAAAGATAATGAGGTTAGATAAATATGCAGAAGAAATAGAAACACGTACTTTTTTAGATGTGTGTGATGAAGGTATTTCTGTTGGTTTGCTATCAGAAGCTGGAGTTCCAGCGATTGCAGATCCTGGTGCTAGTATTGTCAAATTAGCACATGAAAAAGGTATTAAAGTTGTTCCATTAGTAGGGCCTTCATCCATATTATTAGCATTAATGGCCTCTGGAATGAATGGTCAAAATTTTGCATTTAACGGGTATTTACCGATAGATAATTCTGATCGAAAAAAAACAATTAAGAGGTTAGAAAAATTATCTAGCGAAAAAAATCAATCTCAAATTTTTATTGAAACACCATATAGAAATGAAAAAATATTCAAAGATTTAAAATCTACCCTGACTCCTGGAACAATGTTGTGTATTGCTTCAGATATCACATTACCTAATGAATATATAAAAACCTATTCAGTTGCAGAGTGGAAACGAAAGTCCATAGATTTATACAAAAGGCCTACAATATTTATTATTCAGAAATAATTAAATAATTGGTGTTCTATTAGCCTCAATAGATGAAACGTCATACCCTCCAAAATTTTTCATATAAGATTGTATTGAAGTTCCATAAGCGTCTGAAAAGTTAAGATTTCCATTACTCCTTAGGTATTTTTTTACGTTTCCGGCTCCACTTAAATGAGCTGCCGCTAAAATTCCAGATTCGGTAATCTTAACCCCATTTATACTTTTTCCAACACTTCTTTTAATGTCTTTTCTAAGAATCCATTTATTCACCTTACAATAGGCAATAAAAACTTGTTCTTGTAATTCAGGATTTCTTAAAAATGATCTTGTATCGTAAATTTTAAATCGTTCTAAAGTTGTTACACCAAATTGATATTTTCCAAGATATCCTAGCGTATTTACAACACGATATTTCCCTTGAGACTCTTTAAAAGCTAGGGCCTCTTTAAAACCAACAAAATCTTTTTGTAAAAAAGGGATGGTTATAGAATATTTTGAGTGTAAGGCTGGAGTAATTATTACGGTAGCCTCTTTTGTTACTGATGGATTTTCGGTTGCACTGACAAATCCAAAAAACGAAACAATTAAAAATAAAAACTTTCTAATAACCTAACGATTTCTGTTTAGCGGGTGCAAAGATACTATTTAAATTATAATTCGTTGATTATCAACTGTTTTTAATATTTTCAACTATATATAATTAATTTTTTTCTTTCTTTTAGTATACTATTATTAAGAACGAACTAGAATCTTTGTAAAATTGATAAAAGAATGGATAAATTTTAAATATTTTTTAATTTTGAGGGTTTGTGCCAGAATAGTTAAGCATAATTAAAAAATAAGATTAAGTATTTCATTACCTATTAATTCCTTGTTTGTTTAGCCATTTTTGATATTTCATTGCATTTTTATTATGCTGTCTTAATGAATTTGTGAAAATGTGAAATCCTAATTTTTCACTACTAGCACACATGTATAAATAATTGTGTTTTCTGTAGTTTAAAACTGCTTCTATAGAAGATATATCTGGCATAGCAATGACGGAGGGTGGTAGTCCTTTGTTTAAGTATGTATTATATGGAGATTTGATTTTTAAGTCTTTGAACAATACTCTTTTTCTAAACCCTTTGTTTTGTTGTTTTAAAATATACATAATAGTAGGATCAGCTTGCAGAGGAATCCCTCTTACCAATCGATTGATATACAATCCAGCAACAATGGGTCTTTCAATTGATTTTGAGGTCTCCTTCTGAACAATAGATGCCAAAGTCATCACTTCTGAAGGAGACATTTTTAATTTTTTTGCTTTTTGCATTCGATCGTTATTCCAAAATTTACGGTATTCTTTCAACATTCTATTTCTTAATTGTTCTTTACTGATGTTCCAGAATACTTCATATGTATTGGGAATTAAGATTCCCAACGAGGATACTTTTGATAATTTTTGATTTTGAAGAAAAAGAGAATCTTTAAAAGCATTTAAAATTGTCAAAGAATCCAACTCTATTTGTTGTGAAATTCTACTCGAGAACTCCTCTAGTGAATTTTGATTGTTAAAGGTCAATTTTACAGGAGTTTGATTACCGCTTCTTAGAAGATTGATGACATCGTTTAAAGACATTCCTCTTGAAATTCTGTATTTTCCTGGTTTAGGGTTTTTGTATTTTTTTTTATCAGCTAACCAATTAAAAAGATTCTTATCTCCTATGAATTCAATCAATTCTTTTTTAACATCACCAATATTATCGTTGGTATGAATATAAATTACACCATCTTTTTTTACAATTTCACTAAAAATTTGTTGGTAATAGTAAACACAAAGAATTATAATCCCTGTGAATAAGACTGTCCCTATTGATAAAATAATTTTTCTAGTCATTTATTAATTGGAATATAATTTCGTCTTTAAAATTTCCATTAACTAGGAGCCAATCTTTTTTTTCTCCAATTTTCATGAACCCTTGTTTAGTAAATAATGAGATACTTTTGGGGTTATCAGGAGTAATATTAGCAAATAGTTGATGTAAATTCAATATTTTAAAACAATAGTTCACTACTAATGAAACAGCTTCAGAAGCAAATCCGGAATTTTGAAATTTTTTATGAATTAAAATACCAACACCCGCTCTTTTGTGTTGTGGATTAAAATCAAATATATCTACCATGCCAATAGCTCTTTTTTTGTCGATTTCTGAAATAATTAACCTCAATTGCTTTACTTGGTAAATATCTAAATGAGAATTATCTATATATTTTTTTAGTATAAACCTCGAAAAAGGAGTTTGGGTATTACTTACCTCCCAAAAAGTAACATCATTTTCGGTGGTAAATAGAAAATCTAAATCTTCAGGTTCTAAGGCTCTTAATATTACTTTTTCCCCTTGTAAAATCATAATGTTATATTAATGGTTCCTTGAAAAACAAATTCTGCAGGTCCTGATAAAATAATATTAGTATACGCTCCATTATTCTCGTTAAAACAAACCTTTAAATCACCTCCAGTGACAGATAGGTTAATTTTATTATCTATTGATTTCAGTATAGTGTGCATCGCAATTGCAACCGCTGTAGCACCTGTGCCACATGCTAAAGTTTCATTTTCAACTCCTCTTTCGTAGGTCCTTATTTTGAACGTGTGATTGTTTACTTGTTCAACAAAATTAATATTACAACCTTCTTTACCATATACCTTATTTATGATAGATCTAGCTTTTTTAACCACAGGGAAATCATCTAAATTAGTAACCATTTCGATATGATGAGGAGAGCCAGTATCAGCAAAAATATAATTTTCGAAGACCTTAACGTTATTTACATCCATCATTTGAAGAGAAATAATATTGTCATTTATTTCGGCTTGGTGAATTCCATCGACGGCTATAAATTTAGTTTTTTTATTGAATAGCTGAAGTTTTTTTGCAAAAGCAACAATACATCTACCACCATTACCACACATGGTACTTTCATTTCCGTCAGCGTTATAATACACCATCTTAAAATCTGAATTTTTATCGTTCTCCAATAGAATAAACCCATCGGCACCTATTCCAAAATGGCGGTCGCATAACGAGGCAATCATAGACTTGTTTTTTTTAGGAAAAAGATCTTGTCTATTATCTAAGATTATAAAATCATTTCCTGTTCCTTGGTATTTATGGAAAGTCATATTCACAGGTTCAAAGATATAAAAATCGGAAACAAACTAAGATTGTTAAAACCAGGTTAAAAAGCGTTAACTATTGTTAATAGTCTTGATAAAATTCTTAAAATTCCTATTTTTGATAGGAATCAAATTTTAATATTATGAAAAAGTTTTTAAGTTTTTTGAGCATCGCTATTCTTGGAGGAATAGTATCATTATTCGGTTACATTACTTTATTTGAATCCTCTGTTGTCATAGAGAAAAGTAATGATATACCCATGCAAACATTTCAAACAAATTTTAAAGAAGCTAATTTTGAATCAACTACTGCAACCTATGCGCCCACAAATTTTAAGGTAGCAGCAGAGAAAACAGTTCACGCTGTTGTTCATGTAAAAAATACTGCAGTTAGTTCTGGAATTAATTCTATTACAGATTTATTTAACGGACGAAGAAGGTATCAACAAGTAGGTACAGGTAGTGGAGTTATTATTTCCTCAGATGGTTATATTGTTACTAATAACCATGTTATTGATGGTGCAACAGACCTTGAAATTACTTTAAATAATAGAAAAAAGTACAAAGCGGAACTTATTGGAACTGACGAAAAAAATGATATAGCCCTATTAAAAATTGAAGCTAACGAGGAACTACCCTACATCCCTTTTTCTAATTCTGATACGATTAACATAGGGGAGTGGGTATTGGCTGTTGGAAACCCATACAATTTGACATCTACTGTTACTGCAGGAATAGTAAGTGCTAAAGGAAGAGATTTACAAGGAAATTCAGCAACAGATTCGTTTATTCAAACAGATGCGGCAGTTAACCCAGGAAACAGTGGTGGGGCATTGGTGAATACGAGAGGAGAATTGGTTGGAATTAATACTGCAATTACATCAAAAACAGGTTCTTATATTGGATATTCTTTTGCGGTACCATCCAATATTGCAAAAAAAATCATAGATGATATCCTTGAGTATGGAAAAGTACAAGAAGCCATTATAGGATTTTTACCAGACTTAAGTGAAGATGATATTGAGGGAGTAAGAATTGGCGAGTTTTCTACCGGGAGTAACGCAAAAAAATCTGGATTAAATAAAGGTGATATTATTATAAAAATTGATGATGTCAAAATTTCTAAATTTTCAGAATTAACTGGTCAATTATCAGCAAAAAGACCTGGAGAATTTGTGAAAGTAACTGTAGATAGAGAAGGCACTATTATTACTAAAAACATCAAATTAATAAAAAGGGTAGAACGTTTTATATCTAGAGCATATCGTTTAGAGTTGATAGATACTCCTGAAGGTGCTAAAATTATTAGCGAGGGGTTAAAAAGTAATTATGACGCTGATTTAGTAGGATTTATTATTACTAAAATTAACGATCAAAAAATCACTTCTGCATCCCAAGCAGTTCAATTATTAGATGGTTTATCTAGGAATGGTTATAGAGTAAAAGTAGAAATGTTAGATCCAAACAGAAAAGAGGTTATTTATTTTTTTTAGTCAATAGAATTCTTAGACATAGTTAAAAAAATCTTGATATTTATTCGGTATTTCAATTTTGAACTTTGTTGAATATACTGTTTTATTTATCAGGATTTTTTATGCGTTTATTTTTTACGAAAACGATTTCGTATTTCCGAAAAAAGAAATACTTTTGCACAAATTTTAATACATAATGCACAAAATATGTCCATAGAAAAAAACTACGAAAACGAAGTCATTTCTCAGGCTCAAGTAAGAAGAGCAACCACAAAATTTATCAATATTGTTAATGATTTATGGTATGATAAATCTATTGAGTTGGTATTGTTTAGAAATCCACTTGTAGATAAAAGAGCAAGTGAAATTTTAAAGCTCGTCAATTATGCGAAAGAATTTGTAGCGAAACCTATTTCAATTATTGATGCGTTGGACATTGCAAAAGCCATTCAACAACTTACACTACCACCTTCCAAATTAGATATTGGCAAGTTAGCCTACGAATGTTATTTAGATGTTAGTGGTTGTGAAGACAAAGTAGTGTTTGTGAAAAATCAGTTAAAAGATGCCATGTCAGTTCAAGATTTTATACCAAAAGACGTTGTTTTGTATGGTTTTGGTAGAATTGGACGTTTGTTGGCACGAGAGCTTATGTCTAAGATGGGAAAAGGATCTCAATTGCGTTTAAGAGCTATCGTGACTCGTGGTTCTATTGATGAAAATAGTTTACAAAAAAGAGCCTCTCTATTAAATATTGATTCTGTACATGGTGACTTTTTGGGGACGGTTCAGCCAGATATTGAAAATAAAGCATTGATAATTAATGGAACCACCGTCAATATGATCTCTGCAGAAGCACCTGAAGAGATAGATTACACCAAGTATGGTATTCGTGATGCACTCATTATTGACAATACAGGAGCTTTTAGAGACAAAGAAGCACTAAGCAGACACTTAAGTGCTAAAGGAGTTAGTAAAGTGTTGTTAACAGCACCAGGGAAAGGAGTTCCTAATATTGTTTATGGGGTTAATCACAAAAAATTTAATCCAACAACCACAGATATTTTTTCTGCTGCCTCATGTACAACCAATGCCATCACACCCGTTTTAAAAGTAATTGAAGATAATTACGGTATTAAAAAAGGCCATTTAGAAACAATCCACGCGTATACTAATGATCAAAATTTAGTCGATAATATGCATAAGAAACACAGAAGAGGTAGAGCAGCAGCATTAAATATGGTTATTACAGAAACAGGTGCTGGAAAAGCTGTAGCAAAAGCATTACCAGTTTTAGAAGGAAAGTTAACCTCTAATGCAATACGTGTTCCTGTACCTAATGGATCTTTAGCCATTTTAAATCTCCAACTTCTTAATGAATCAACAACTGATTCAATGAATGCTACTATGAAATATAATGCACTGGAAGGAGAATTGGTAGAGCAAATTCAATTTTCATTAGATAATGAATTGGTTTCTTCTGATATTGTTGGAACAACAGCTCCTGCAATTTTTGACAGTAAATCAACCATTTCAGACGGAGATACTGTGGTTTTATATGTTTGGTATGACAATGAATATGG
>CATISV010000027.1 GCA_949541125.1 Flavobacterium sp. SCGC AAA160-P02 | reverse complement strand
TTAACGTTCATTCTTTGCTATTTTTGTAGGAATCAAATATAATGGTTTGAGTATATATATTTCTGATAAAACATTACAAGATTTAGAATTTAGAACGGTTTTAGAACAAATTGCAAGCTTTAGTATTTCAGAATTAGGAAAAAAACAAAGCTTAGAAATAATTCCTTTTTCTAATAAGAAAAAGCTGATGAATGAGTTAGCTTATACAAATGAATACCTTTCCTCCTTTGAAAGTGAAAATAGAATTCCAAATCATGGCTTTGATAATATATCTGAGCAAATTAAAAGGTTAAGAATAGAAAATAGTTATCTAGAACCAGAAAAATTTTTAAAAATTAAATCTGTTTCAGAAACTGTTGATGAATTAAAAAATCATTTTCAAAAATTTAAACCTTACTACCCTTCTCTGTTTGATATAAGTCAGAAAATCGAATCCATACCACAAATCATTAAAGAAATTTCAAAAGTGATTACTGCTTATGGAGAGATCGAAGACAAAGCATCACCAATTCTAAAAAAAATTAGAAGAGAAATTAATTCTTTACAAGGAAAAATTGGGCAAAGTTTTGCTAGTGCTTTGCGAAAAACTAAAGGTTCAGGTTATCTGGACGATATTAAAGAAACAGTTGTAGACAACCATCGTGTGTTGGCCGTTAAAGCCATGCATAGAAAAAAAGTAAAAGGAAGTTTATTGGGTGCTTCTAAGTCTGGAAGTATTGTTTACATCGCACCTCAAGAAACTCTTGCTTATCAAAGAGATTTACAAAATCTACTATACGAGGAAAAACAGGAAGTAATTCGAATTCTCAGAGTCTTAAGTGAACAATTAAGACCCCATACCGGAATATTAGATTCCTATCTAATCTACTTAACTCATATAGATGTTATTGGTTCAAAAGCTAAATATGCACATTCTATTAATGGATTACTTCCCAGTATTGGAAATAAAAATAAATTATTTTTTAAGAATGCTTATCATCCTCTTTTATGGGTTCAAAACAAGGAATCTAATCTAGTGGTAGTACCTCAAACCATAGAGTTAAATAAAAAACAGCAAATCATCGTTATTTCTGGTCCAAACGCTGGGGGTAAAAGTATTACATTAAAAACTATTGGTTTATTACAGGTGATGTTGCAAAGTGGTATTTTAATTCCCGTAGATGAGCGAAGCGAAACCAGTATTTTTGAAACCATTTTAACAGACATAGGAGATAATCAATCTATTGAAAATCAATTAAGTACTTACAGTTATCGATTAAAGAATATGCGTTACTTTTTACGAAAATGTAATGAGAAAACCTTATTTCTTATTGATGAATTTGGCACAGGAAGTGATCCAGAATTAGGGGGGGCACTTGCTGAAATATTATTAGAGGAATTTTATCAAAAAAAGTCCTTTGGTATTATCACTACTCATTACTCTAATTTAAAAGTATTGGCCAATGAGTTAGAGAATGTAATTAATGCCAATATGCAGTTCGATGAAAAAACACTAAAGCCATTATACAAATTATATATAGGACAAGCCGGTAGTTCATTTACTTTTGAAGTTGCCAAAAAAAATGGGATTCCGTTTAGTCTTATTAATAAAGCAAAAAAACGAGTAGAAACCGAGAAAATTCGTTTAGATAAAACAATTTCTAGACTTCAAAAAGAAAGAAACAGATTACAAAAAAATTCTGATAACTTAGAAAAACAACAATCAAAAGAAAAAGAACACCTAGAAAATCTAAAAGAAAAAGAAGAAAAAATTCAATCTAAATTGGCTGGTTTTCAAGATTTATATGACAACAATCAAAAGATGTTGTCTTTAGGAAGAAAAGCTAACGAACTACTTAACAAATACTTTCAAACCAATAATAAAAAAGAACTTAATACCAATTTTAATAAATGGGCTTCAGAAGAAAAAGTAAAACATGCTAAGAAGAATCCTATAAAAACGAAAACAAAATCACAAAAAAAACAGACAAAAATTGTTGAAAAAAAACGTCAAGAAGTGATTAAAAAAGTTGAAAAAGAAGTACTAGAAAAAGTGGTTGAAGTTAGAAAAGCAAAAAAAGAGGAGGTGAAAAAATTGGCCAAAGCAGCGTCAAACTATGTCTTTAAAGTCAATGATAGTGTGCGTTTACTTGACAGCAACACTATTGGAACCATCGAAAAAATTGAAAAAAAGAAAGTTTTTATTAACTATGGTTTATTTACTACAGAGGCCTCATTGGATAAAATAGAATTAGTGAAAAAATAAATAATTATGAACTAACCAGACTAGTCTCTTTACAAAAAAGCAACCAAATCATTAGTTTTAAAGAAACAATACCTATAAACAAGGAGAATTAAATTTCACTTTTTATAAGTATTGGATAAAAGATCACTTTTTTTAACCTTTGTCTCTATGATGTTTTAATAAAATCATATTGAAAATAGATTTCTCGAAAATTGATATAATCGTTTTGTCTAATTTGAAGAAAAAACTTCTTAATCCCCTCCTAGTAGATAATAGACCTATTTTTTATATACATCAATATTATAAAACTAAATTTAATCTAAAAAAATTGTGATATATGGTCTTAAAAACATTAAGCATTACAGAAAGACAAATTTTAGCAAATCAATTTAAAATTCTATCTAAATTAGAAGATGATAACGAATTTTATGAGAGAAAAGTTGAAATCTTAGAAGAAGGTTACACAGGACAATATAGAGAAATATTTGTTGTGAGCGAAAAGGAAATTAGCTATGATATTTGTATAGAAACTCATGATATTCTTACTATGTTTAGAGGTATTTCAAACGCAATTCCTAGTCTAAATGATGAGCAAATAGAAAGTCTAGATTTTTACAAATTACATTTTAAAGGCTTTGATGCTAACCAAGACAAACATTATTACTATGCAAAATTTATGATTGAAAGGCAAGGAAAATGGCCTGAATTTAGAGAATTGTATTTGAATTCACATAATTCAAATACAATTTTGGAATACCGCAAAATGCTTACAGTTTATAAAAAAATTATACATTCAAATAGATATGAATTTACCTTTGGTGATTTAAAGAAATTCAATTCAGTTCTAGTAAATCAGTTGTAAACATAAAGGATATAAAGTTATTTATATCCCTCTATTTGTTGATCATAAAAGATGGAAGCAGCCTTAATTAAATTTGAAACTTCGCTAGCAATATCTTCTTCTTTTTCTCCAGAAAGATCTTCAAACCATTCAATTTCATCATTTTTTAAATTGATCAAAAAACGTGGAAATTCTGTATGAAGTACAAATATATCCTCCGGATACTTACTATTGTCTGCTAATAAAAATTTAGGTAGTCCCATATTGATTTATTTTGATAAGTTTTAAAGTTAAATAATTGAAACGAATATATAATAAAATAGATGCTGAAGATAATCCTGCCAATAAACCCAACCAAATTCCAAAACTTCCGAACACGTCTTCTTTCCCTAAAAAGAAACTTATCGGAAATCCAATCAACCAATATGCTATAAAAGTAATAATAGTAGGTATTACTACATCCTGTAAGCCTCTTAAAGCTCCCAAAACTACTACTTGAATACTATCACTAATTTGAAATATCGCCGCTGCTAATAATAATTGTGAAGCAATGTTTACCACATCCATATTATCAGCAAAATTAATTGCGTCATCAAAATCTAAATATATTTTTGGTAATTGAAAACGGAAAATGAGAAACAAAATTGCAAAGCATACTGCTAGAATAACTGCAAACAAAAAGATAGAGAAAGCAATTCTTCTCAATTCTATGAAGTTTAATAATCCTTTTTGGTTTCCAACTCTAACCATAGCCGCAACACTTAATCCCATAGCAACCATAAAAGTCATTGAAGATAAGTTTAAAGCAATTTGGTTGGCTGCTTGTGGGTTCTTCCCTAACAATCCACTTAACCAAATAGCTGCTGTAAAAATGGCTATTTCAAAAAACATTTGTAACGCACTAGGGGCACCCAAACTTGTGATTTTTTGAAGCATTGGTATGTCTAATATAAAGATTTTGATATTAGTTATCAGTTTTTTAGAGCGTTCATTTTTGGCTAATAAAAACCATAGATAAATAAGCATAATACAACGAGAAAATAAGGTTCCATATGCTGCTCCTACAATACCCATTGCTGGAAAACCAAATTTTCCAAAAATTAGAATATAATTAAGTATAATATTGACAATATTGGCAATGAGTGTTGCATACATTGGATATATAGTCATTGATAAACCATCACTAAATTGTTTAAATGCTTGAAAAATAACTAATGGAATTAAAGAAAAAGCGACTAAATCTAGATAAGGGATGGCTAATGATACTACTTCTTTGGGTTGATTTAAAAAGTTACTATATAGTAGTGATTTTGAAACAAAAAGCAATAAAAATAGCATAACTCCCAAAAAAAAACACAAGAATAAACCATGTTTGAAAGTAGATTTTGCACTTAAAAAATTATTTGAAGAATCTGCCTCTGCAATCAAAGGAGTAATGGCTGTAGAAAAGCCTATTCCTATAGACATGGCAATAAATAGAAAACTATTACCTAAGGAAACCGCTGCTAATTCTGCCGTTCCTAATTGTCCTACCATGATATTATCGACAAAACTAACAAAAGTGTGGCCTAACATTCCGAGCATAACTGGTGCTGCTAACTTCCAATTATATTGAAACTCTTTTGTATATATAGCTAAATTCACTGTATTAAAAATAGTTACGAAGATATCATATTAAATGTAGTAATAATTAACAAAATTGACACATGTTTATCAGCGATAAAATATTACCTTTATAAAAATATATTAAAAACTATAAAATAATCAATATTTTAAAATTTATAAAAGACATCATTTTAGCAATCTATCTAGATAATTTGATTTAAATGTGAAAAACCCAAAAGATAATTTTATTGTTGAGCGAATTAAAAGTATCAAATTTTCATTTCGTGGAATCTGGTTTTTAGTTACTACTGAAAATAGCATCAAGGCTCAGTTATTCATTGGGTTTATAATTACTCTAGCAGGCTTTTATTTTGATCTAAACCCTATGGAATGGATTATACAAACACTTGCTATTGGTCTTGTGCTTGTTGCAGAATCTTTAAATACAGGGATTGAAAAATTAGCAGATTTTATGCATCAAGATTACCATGAAAAAATTGGTTTTATAAAAGACGTATCAGCTGGTGCCTCTGGTTTTGCGTCGATAATATCTCTAATTATTGCTGGTATTATATACATTCCTAAAATAGTGATTCTTTTCTAAGTAAATACTTATATTTACCTTTTTAATATTCTTCCATATTTATGGCGAAAATAAATGAAAATTCTATTAAGAATAAATCAACAGAGGCTGGTTCTATTATTACTTTTTTTAGAAGTAGGCAAACACAAACTGTTATTGGTTCTTTTTTAATTTTATTTTCTATTTTTCTTTTTGTTGCATTTGTTTCATTTTTCTTTAACTGGCAAGAAGACCAAAGTATTATTGGTCAATTTTCTAATAAATCAGTACAAGGGAAAAATCTTTTAGGTAAAGTCGGGGCCAACCTCAGTCATTTTTTTATTTATAATGGAGTAGGATTAGGAGCCTTTATCATTCCTTATCTTTTATTCTTAACTGGGTTGTTTTGGCTATTTAAAACCAAACTATCCAAAGTAATCATCACCTATAATTGGGGAATAATCATGATGATTTGGGTTTCTGTATCATTCGGTTTGATCAATAAATCATCTACCTTATTATCTGGTGTTGTGGGACATGAAATAAATGAATATTTACAGTTATTTATTGGGAAAACAGGGTTGGGAATTATTTTACTTTTTTTATTTATTGCCTATATAACTATCAAATTTAAAATAACGCCTGAGTCTCTCATTAAAAGTTTTAAAACAAATAAGTCTGTAAATTCAGAACTCAAAACATCTAAAATATTGAATAAAGAAAATAAGGAGACTGATATTAGTATTAAGGATATTGAAATTAATACTGATGAAAAGTCTGAATTCGAATTATCAGTAAAAAATTTACAACCAACAATTCAAAATCACTCTGAGGTAAACAAATCAAAAGAAAAAACAATTACTCAAATAGAAGAACCTACTTTAAAAAATAAAGAAAACATTGAGATAGATATTAAAGAAATAAAAGAAGAAGAAAATGTTACTGAAATATTATCTAAAAAACTACTTAAGGATTTTGGTGAGTTTGACCCAACACTAGAATTAGGAAATTATAAATTTCCAACTCTTAACTTACTAAAACAATACAACGAAAGTATTTCTATAGACCCTGAAGAACTTGAACAAAATAAAAATAAAATTGTAGAAACTCTCAAAAATTATAAAATTGATATCGCTCAAATTAAAGCAACTGTAGGACCTACAATCACGTTATATGAGATTGTTCCAGAAGCAGGAATTAGGATTTCAAAAATTAAAAATTTAGAGGACGATATTGCTTTATCACTATCTGCATTGGGAATACGAATTATTGCACCAATCCCAGGAAAAGGTACAATTGGAATCGAAGTTCCCAATAAAAAATCTACCATTGTTTCTATGCATTCCGTAATTGCTTCCAAAAAATTTCAAGATTCAAATATGGAGCTTCCAATTGCTTTGGGAAAAACAATATCTAACGAAACATTTGTTTTTGATTTAACTAAATCTCCTCATTTATTGATGGCTGGCGCAACTGGACAAGGAAAATCCGTTGGTTTAAATGCTGTTCTTACCTCCCTACTCTACCAAAAACACCCAGCTGAAGTAAAATTTATTTTGGTAGATCCTAAAAAAGTTGAATTAACATTATTTAATAAAATTGAACGTCACTATTTAGCAAAACTGCCAGACACAAATGATGCGATTATTACAGATACAACCAAAGTTGTTCATACACTAAACTCTTTATGTATTGAAATGGATAATCGCTATGATTTACTCAAGACGGCGATGGTTAGAAACATCAAAGAATATAATACTAAATTTAAAGAACGTAAATTAAATCCAAATGATGGTCATGTATTCCTACCATACATAGTTTTAGTAATTGATGAATTTTCGGACTTAATTATGACTGCTGGGAAAGAAGTAGAAACTCCTATTGCAAGATTAGCTCAATTGGCAAGGGCCATTGGAATTCATCTAATTGTAGCAACACAAAGACCTTCTGTGAACGTAATTACAGGAATTATTAAAGCAAATTTTCCTGCAAGAATTGCTTTTAGAGTTACCTCTAAAATTGATTCAAGAACAATTTTAGATTCTGGTGGTGCTGATCAATTAGTTGGACGTGGAGATCTTCTCTTCAGTGCAGGAAACGATATTAATAGAATTCAATGTGCTTTTATTGATACTCCTGAGGTTGAAAAAATTACTGATTTTATTGGTTCTCAAAGAGGGTATCATGATGCTCATTTATTACCAGAATATATTGATGAAGAAAGTGGTACGAGTATTGATATAGATATTGCGGATAGAGACAAATTATTTAAAGAAGCTGCTGAAATTATTGTGATCGCACAACAAGGATCAGCCTCTCTTTTACAAAGAAAACTGAAATTAGGATACAACAGAGCTGGTCGATTAATTGATCAGTTAGAAGCAGCAGGTATTGTTGGTTCCTTTGAAGGAAGTAAAGCAAGACAAGTGTTAGTATCTGATATTTTAGCATTAGAGACATTATTAGAAAATGAAAAAAAAGCGTAACATAAAAAAAATAGGATTTTTATTGATTATTTTCTTCTGTTCAACGGTTTTTTCCCAACAAACAGAAAATGAGATTAGGAAACACAATGATTATAAAAAAACAGCAAAAGAATTATTAGATGAAGTTTCCTCAAAAATGGGAGCCTATAAAAATATTTATCTTGATTTTAGTATTTCTTTAGTCAATAAAGAAGCTGGGATTAATGAAAATGATGAATTACCCATTAATGGAAAGATTTTTTTACAAAAAGAGAAATACAATTTAAATTATCTTGGAAACAACTTTGTTTTTGACGGAAAAAAACTTTATGTAATAAATCATGATGAAAAAGAAATTTCAATAAATGATGAATATTTAACTGAAGATGACGGGTTTATATACCCATCAAAGTTACTTACATTTTATAAAAAGGGATATAAATATTCTATGAGTAATTTAGTTACAATAAAAAGAGAAAAAATTCAATTTGTAGAATTAATTCCAATTGATAGTGACTCAGAAATTATAAATATAAAACTCGGAATCAATTTAAAAACAAAACATATTTATCAGCTAATCCAATTGGGTGAGAATATGACCAAAACTACCTTAACTATCCATGAATTTAAAAGTAATCAGAATATCTCTGATGAATTATTTAAATTTGATAAAGAAGCGTATGAAAAACAAGGTTATTTAATTGACTAGATGAAAATTTTAGATCGATATATATTAAAATCTTTTTTAGTTCCATTTTTTGCAACTTTTTTAATTATCCTTTTTGTATTAGTAATGCAGGCACTATGGATGGTTTTTGACAATATTGCCGGAAAGGGTATTGGGCTCTTTTTTATTCTAAAATTCCTTTATTATACAGCATTAGTAGTTTCCTCACAAGCACTACCAATTGCTATTTTATTGTCCTCAATAATGGCCTTGGGAAATTTATCAGAAAACTACGAATTTGCCGCGATTAAATCTGCGAGCATTTCTTTGTTAAGATTAATGAGACCTTTAATAATATTGACATTTTTAATCAGTATATTAAATTTTTTAAGTTTAAACTATGTCCTTCCTTATGCTACACTAAAACAAAAAAATCTTATTACCAATATTAAAAAGAAAACACCAGCTCTTGCATTAATTCCAGGAAGTTTTAATACAGAAATTCCAAACTATCAAATTAAATTTGATGAAAAATATGGTGATGAACAAAACTTACTTAAAAAAGTATTGATTTATGATTTATCTTCTAAAAGAGGAAATAAAAAAATTATTACAGCAGAAAGAGGAAAAATAATCAGTAAAGAAGGAAGTAAATATATGACTCTTGTCTTATATAATGGCTATTATCATGAAGAACATATTCCTAAAAAAATAACGGTAAATAATAGAACTAAAATGCCTGCATCAAGTGCTATTTTCAAAGAATATGCATTTAACATTGATATTTCAAAATTTAACGATGATGATTTAGAAGAAGAAAAATATACTAAAAATTTTAATATGCTTAGTTTAGGACAGTTGAAAGATACTGTTCCTATTATGAAAATATCCTATGATGAATATATAACATCGAAAGCTAAAAGTATTTATGTGAAAATAAATGCAAAAGAACTGTACCCAAATAAAGACAGTTTAAAAAATTTAAAAATATCACCAATTATTTTAGAAAATTTTGATATCAACGGAAAAATTAGTGTTTTAAATTCGGCTATAAATAAGGTAAAAACAACTACAAAAAACATAAATACTGATACTAAAAATTTAAAATGGAAAAGGAAAAAGCTAAACCTTTATGATATAGAGTTTTACAATAGAATCGCTTTTTCGCTTTCTTGTTTAATTTTATTTTTTATAGGTGCTCCACTAGGATCGATTATAAGAAAAGGAGGATTTGGTTTACCAATGATTTTTGCTATCATTATCTATGTAATCTATTTTTTTGTAAATACATTTGGAAGAAATTTAGCAGAAGAGAGCTCTCTTTCTGCAATTGCAGGATCATGGATATCTGCAATTATTATGATTCCCTTCGCTGTTTTTTTAACAAGAAGAGCCTCGAAAGGAATGGGTATATTTAATATTGATGTATTTTTACATCCTTTAATGGAAAAAATTAAAAAGTCTAAATATTCTGATGAATAATACAATTCGATTAAATTCAATTCAAGAAGCAATTCAAGATATAAAAGATGGAAAAATAATCATTGTAGTTGATGATGAAAACCGAGAAAACGAAGGTGATTTCATAGCTGCTGCAGAAATGGTTACTCCAGAAATGATAAATTTTATGGCTACTCACGGTAGAGGATTAATTTGTGCTCCCCTAACTGAAGAACGCTGTAAGGATTTAGAATTAGAGATGATGGTTCATCATAATACAGACCGTATGGAAACTGCCTTTACTGTTTCTGTGGATCTTCGTGGGAGCGGTGTCACTACAGGAATTTCTGCAGCAGACAGAGCTAGAACAGTAAAAGCACTAATTGATAAAAACACAAAACCTTATGATTTATCAAAACCTGGTCATATTTTTCCTTTAAAAGCAAAAGAAGGAGGTGTTCTTAGAAGAACCGGTCATACGGAGGCCGCTATAGATTTTGCTCGTTTAGCAAATTTAAGTCCAGCAGGTTTAATTGTTGAGATTATGAACGAAGACGGCAGCATGGCTCGTTTACCTGAATTAATGAAAGTGTCAAAAAAGTTTAATATTAAAATTGTATCAATTGAAGATTTAGTTGCTTACAGAATGGAATATGATTCTCTAATTGAGAAAAAAGAAGACTATACTATTCTTACTAGGTTTGGAGATTTTAGATTAAGAGCCTATCAGCAAACCACAAATAACCAGGTTCATATTGCACTTACAAAAGGAGTCTGGAAATCAAATGAACCTGTTTTAACAAGAGTAAATTCTACCCTGGTAAATAATGATATTTTAGGAACTCTTACAAATAATCCAGACAAAAAGTTAGACAAAATGTTTCAATCTATTAATGACAATGGAAAAGGAGCTATTTTATTTATTAATCAGCAAAACCAAGCTCAAAATTTATTAACTCGATTAGATCTTTTGAAAGAAAATCAATCAAAGGGAATAATGAAAGCTCCTGTAATAACAATGGATAAAAAAGATTTTGGAATTGGAGCACAAATCTTGCATGATTTAAAAATCAATAAAATTCAATTATTGACGAATACAAAACAAACCAAACGAGTAGGTATGATTGGTTATGGATTAGAAATTGTTGATTATGTTGAATATTGAAAGAATATTCATTCCAAAAAAGTAAGCAATAGCAATTTAATCTAAAGAACAGAATTTGTCGGTAATTCCCTTGGTGGTTTATCTTTTTCAAACCATCTAGCACTTGGAGATCCTTTTAATACAATTGAAGTATCAAAAACTTCTAACCAACTTCCTTCTCTTAATCCTAGAACAGAAGTTTTATTATATATATGAAATTCTTTTATTCTAGTTTCACGTGTTTCCCCCATATGATTTGAGCTTAGATCGGGATCAAGGTAATGTGCATTAATATTAAACGGAATCATTCCTAAAGTAACAAAACTTGGAGGGTACACAATAGGCATATCATTGGTATTCATCATGGAAATTCCACAAATATTACTTCCGGCACTAGTTCCTAAATATGGAGTTCCGGTAGTCAAAACTTTTTTCATTACAGAGAGTAAATCATTTTTATATAGTTGATTTACCAATTCAAATGTATTCCCTCCTCCAGTAAAAATTGCTTCGGCATTATTTATTGATTCTATGGGGTTTTTAAACTCATGAATCCCCTTAACATTAATTGATATCTTTTTAAATGCTTGTTTTGTTTTTAAGGTATAGTCATCATAGGAAATTCCGCTGGGTCTAGCATAAGGAATAAATAATACAGTTGTAATTTCTTTAAAAAAACTAGTCAACCTTGGTAATAAATACTCTAAATAATCGCTACCATGAACTGTTGATGTACTGGCTATAAGTAGTTTCTTCATAAAATCAAAAATACGCAATGATTCTGTTATTTAACTAAATTTTATTTTATATATGATAGTTTATTTAATAAATGAATATCGTATTTTTATAAAAAATATTATCAATTTAAATCCCTGTGATAAAAAAAATACTGCTTTTATTTTTAATTATTAATACCACTAGTTTATTAGCACAAAAAGATAATTTTTGGCTTTATGGAAAGCTTAAAGATTCTATTGGTGTTGTAAAAAATGCTAATATTATTAATTTAAAAACAAATAATGGAACTTTCTCTAACGATTTTGGTGATTATAAAATAATCGTTTCTATTGGAGATACTCTCAAATTTACATCTGTTCAACATAAAACAGTATACAGAATTATCAATAACTTCATTTATAGATCTGAAGTATTAGATGTTTTTATGATTGACAACACTTATGAATTAGATGAAGTAGTCATTAAAAGAAATGATTTAGATGGTTATTTATCTTTAGATTTAAAAAAAACACCCGAGGATAGAAAAGGAGAAGCTTTAAAAAATACCATGGATTTATCCAAGGTAAATATGAATGTAATTTACAATGGAGATTATATAGATCAAAGAGTAAGACCTCCAATAAATAATGTGGATCCAACTTCTTATTTTGCAGGTGCTGGAGTCGGTGTTATCATGCCTATTAGATACTCTGAAAAATTATGGGCACTACGAAGAGACATTGAATTTAAGAAAAAATTTCCCACCTTGATAGTAAGTGAGTTTGGAGAACCTTTTTTTGAAAATGATTTAAAGATACCTTTCGAAAAATTATATAATTTTTTAGAATATTGCAATCCTTTAGGGATTGAAGATTTATACAAACAAAACAGAAAAATAGAACTTATCAACCTACTTAAAAAAGAAAGCATTGCTTATTTGAAGTTGCTTAAAGAACAAGGTTAATATAAATTTCAGTATTTTATTTCATGTATTTATTAAAAAAAACAGGTCTTCTCTTATTGATACTCTTATTTTCTTTTTTTTCTCATAAATATTATGTGAGTCTTACCCAAATTGAATATAATTCTCGTAAAAATAGTTTAGAAATTATCATCAATGTAGATATGGATGATCTCGAATTTACATTAAATAAAGATTATGATATTGATTTAAAACTTACTTCAAAGCAAGAATTAATTAACTCTGATGTATATTTTGAAAAATATTTGAAAAAAAATTTGACAATCAGTATAGATAAAGTAAACAGAGAATTTAATTTTTTAGGAAAAGAATATGAAGGTGATTTAGTTTACTTTTATTTAGAAATAGATAGTATTTATAAACCAATTTCTTTAGATGTGTCAAACAAATTACTCATAAAATATTTTAAAGAACAACAAAATATTGTCAAATTAAAAAACGGAAAAAAAAGACAAAGCAAAATCCTATCGTTTTATAATAATAAAGCTTTGTTAAATTTTTGATGTTTTCTTTATAAAATTATCACTAATTATTACTTTCATATACTTTTTAATATATAACTTATATCATATGAAAAAATCACTTATCGTAGCACTTAGTTTTTTATTTATAGCCCAATCTGTAGTCGCTCAAGAAAAACAAACAAATACTCAAAAAGGTCATACAGATCAAAATAAATTCAGACAACTTAAAGATGTACTTCCAACACCAAATAACAGAAGAACAGCTTCTGGAGCTCCCGGTTATGAATACACTCAACAAAAGGTAGATTATGTGATGGATATCACCTTAGATGAAAAAAATAATAAAATATATGGAAGTGAAGTGATTACCTACAAAAACAACTCTAAAGATTATTTAGAGTATTTATGGGTTCAATTAGACCAAAACATGAGATCTCCGGATTCAAAAACTCCTTTGGCAAATCCAGAAAGTCTAGGATCAACTTTCAATGGTCCTGTAACTTTTGTAAAAAATAATTTAAAAAAACCTGCAGATTTTGGTTTTAATATTGAAGAAGTAAAAAATATAGATGGTACCAATCTTTCTTATACAATCAATAGAACGATGATGAGAATAAATTTACCCAGGCCCATAGCCCCAAATGGTACTTTTAAGTTTAGTATTAAATGGAATTATCTTATAAATAATTCTGTTAAAGATGGAGGTAGATCAGGTTTTGAATCTTTCCCAGACGGAAATAAAAATTACACCATAGCTCAGTTTTTCCCTAGACTAGCTGTTTATGACAATGTAGAAGGATGGCAAAATATGCAATTCTGGGGAAGAAGTGAATGGGCACTAGAGTTTGGAGATTACGACGTCAAAATAACGGTTCCTGCTGATCATATTCTTGATGCTACAGGTGAATTACAAAATGAAAAAAAAGTCTTAACAAAAAAACAACGTGAACGTTTTGAAAAAGCTCGTTCTTCCTATAAAGATCCGGTTTTTATTGTGACACAAGAAGAAGCTGAAAAAGCTGAAAAAAGTAGCACAACAAAAACAAAAACTTGGCATTTTAATGCCAAAAACGTAAGAGATTTTGCTTGGGCTTCCTCAAGAAAATATATTTGGGATGCTATGGCAGTAGATATTAATGGAAAAACAGTAATGGCAGTTTCATTATATCCTAAAGAAGGAAATCCATTGTGGGAAGAGCATTCCACCAGAGTTGTTGCAAATACATTAGAAGAATATTCTAAAATGACTTTTGATTATCCCTACAGCAAAGCCATATCCGTTCATGCAGATCGTCAAGGAATGGAATATCCAATGATTTGCTTTAATTATGGAAGACCCAATCCGGATGGAACCTATTCCGAAAGAACAAAAAGAGGAATGATTGGTGTAATAACCCACGAAGTAGGACATAATTTCTTTCCAATGATTGTAAATTCCGATGAACGTCAATGGACTTGGATGGATGAAGGAATTAATTCATTTGTGGAAATTTTAGCAGAATTAGATTATGACCCAAACTTCTTCACTGGAAATTTACCAAAAGACATTGTACGGTATATGAGTATTGATCAAAGTAATTTATCTCCAATTATGTCTCAAGGTGATTATGTGAAAAATTTCGGGCCAAATGCATACACAAAACCAGCAGCAGGATTGTATATGTTACGTCAAACGATTATGGGTCCAGAATTATTTGATTATGCTTTCAGAACATATTCACAACGATGGATGTTTAAACACCCTACTCCAGCAGATTTTTTCAGAACTATGGAAGATGCTTCCGCAATGGACTTAGATTGGTTTTGGAGAGGATGGTTTTATACTACTGACTATAATGATATAGGACTAAAAGAAGTTAAAAAATTCTACTTGACGGATGAACCGACGCAAGCAGCAAAAGATTTGGCTAAAAAATACAATATGAATCTTGCTGATTATAAGGGTAAACTGGTATTTTTTGAAGAAGAAAAAGAAGGTGATTTAGTAGAATCAAAAAAAGCATTAGATATTGATGTTATTAAAAATCATTTAGCAACATTAAGTGAAGAAGAAAAATCTTTACTTAAAGATTCTCCAAACTTCTTCTATCAAGTAACGTTCGAAAAACCAGGAGGATTGGTAATGCCAATAATTGTAGAATTAGAATTAGCGGATGGTAGTAAAGAGCGTCATACTTTTCCCGCCCAAATATGGAGATATAATGATGAAGAAGTATCGAAAGTATTCAAAACAAGTCAAGAGATTAAAAAAATTACTATAGATCCAGATTTAGAAACAGCTGATATTGATACTTCAAATAATAGTTGGCCGAAAAGGGTAAGTTCTAAATTTGATAAATTCAAAAAAAATAAAATCAAAGGATAAAGAACCCTTATTGATTAATTCAATTTATTGGTTGTTGATTTTTATCTCTTTGTATTATATTATAAATCATTATTATTAATTTACACTTAGTTTAAAATAAAATTTTAAATCATGAAAAAATTTGCTTCTATTATCATTTCTGTAGTATTTATCTCAGCAATCTCAAATGCACAAAATAGAACGACAAAAACTCAAAAAGGTCATACAAATCAGAATAAATTTAGACAGATGAAGGATTTGTTGCCTACACCAAATAGCCAACGAACAGCCTCTGGTGCACCTGGTAAAAATTATAGTCAACAAAAAGTAGATTATGTAATGAGTATCATTCTTGATGATGACAATAAAAAAATCACTGGAAGTGAAACCATTACCTATCATAATAATTCTGATGATACACTAAAATATTTATGGGTTCAGTTAGATCAAAATGTTAGAGCTAAGGATTCAAAAACTCCGGATATCACTCCTAACAGAAAAGTACCAAAATCATTAGACAAACGTTGGTATAATGCCATGTATGGTGAACCCTTTGATGGTGGATTTAATATTATGAGTGTTCAAAATATTGATGGGAGTAACTTATCGCATACCATTAACCAAACAATGATGCGTATCAATTTACCAAAACCTTTAGGATCTGGTGAAAAATTTGAGTTCAAGATAACTTGGTGGTATAACATCAATAATCATAGAATTAACAGAGGGAGGTCTGGATATGAACATTTTTCTGAAGATGGAAATAATAACTACGTAATTGCCCAATTTTTCCCAAGACTTTGTGTTTATGATAATGTAGAAGGATGGCAAAATGATCAATTCTGGGGAAGAAGTGAATTTGCTTTAGAATTTGGAGATTATAAAGTAGATATTACTGTACCTGCAGATCATATAATGCAGGCAACTGGCATATTGCAAAACGAGAGGGAAGTATTAACTAATAAACAACAAAAACGTCTTGCAGAGGCTAAGAAAACCTTTGACAAACCAGTATTAATTCACACACAAGAAGAAGCTATAAATGCAGAAAAGAATCGATCAAAGAAAACCAAAACTTGGAAATACTTAGCAAAAAATGTTCGTGACTATGCTTTTGCGACTTCTAGAAAATTTATCTGGGATGGAATGGCTGTAGACATCAATGGAAAAACAGTAATGGCCTATTCTCTGTATTCAAAGGAAGCCAATCCTTTGTATGGAGACCACTCGACTCTAGCTACAGCACAAACTTTAAAAACTTATTCTAGATATACATTTGATTACCCGTATCATAAAGCAGTTTCCGTAGACGGGCAAATGGGAATGGAATATCCTCAGATGGCATTCAATCCGGGAAGACCTGATTTACCAGATGGAGGATATTCTGATCGAATGAAATATAGAATGATTAAAGTAACTATTCACGAAGTAGGGCATAATTATTTCCCAATGATTGTCAATTCAGATGAACGTCAATGGACATGGATGGACGAAGGATTGAATTCTTTTGTTGAAATTTTAGCCGAATTAGATTATGATCCCAATTTTCCGATTAGCCGTGGGCTTCCGAAGAATATTGTTGAATATATGAGTGGAGATCAGTCTACCATAGCTCCTATTATGTCGAAAGGAGACAATGTATACAGCTTTGGTAACAATGCCTATGGAAAGCCTGCAACTGGTTTATATATCCTCAGAGAGACCATTATGGGTAAAGAATTATTTGATCATGCTTTTAAAGAATATGCTCAACGCTGGAAGTTTAAACATCCTACACCAGCCGATTTTTTCAGAACCATGGAAGATGCCTCAGCCATGGACCTAGATTGGTTTTGGAGAGGATGGTTTTACACAACAGATGTTACCGATATTGGAATTAAAGGTGTAAGAAAATTCTACAAGGAAGATAGTGATAAGAGTGTAAACTTTACGGAAGATACTTCTGAAGGCTTGACCTTTACTCCTAAAAATGCTGAAAAAGCAGATTCAAACTTCTTCTACGAGATTACTTTTGATAAACCAGGTGGATTAGTAATGCCTATAATCGCTGAGTTTACATACAAAGATGGATCTAAAGAAAGAAAAATATACCCAGCACAAATCTGGAGATACAATGATAATGAAATCACAAAGGTTATAAATTCTAATAAAGAAATTACTAACATCATTATTGATCCAGATTTAGAAACTGCAGATGTAGATACTTCAAATAATAGCTGGCCAAAGAATAATAAATCAAAGTTTGATAAATTTAAAAATAAGATTAAGGGATAACTATTTAAACAGTTACTAAATAAAAAGTCTCATCACAATAGATGAGACTTTTTTATTATAAATTTCTATAAGTATTAGTTCTTATTTCTAAACACAAGCCAACATCCTACTAAAATAAGAGGAATGCTCAAAACTTGTCCAGTGTTTAAAGCATTTAAAATCCAATCTTCTCTTCCCTCAACTTGTGCTTCTTTAAAAAATTCAATAAAAAACCTTGCAGACCATAAGCCAATCATAAAAATTCCAAATAAGAACCCTAATTTTTCTTTTTTGTCAGTTTTCCAATAAAATCTCCATAAAATTAGGAATAGAATAAAATAACAAATCGCTTCATACAATTGGGTAGGGTGTCTAGGTAACATTTCAGAATCTGAAGCCTTAAATATAACTCCAAAATTAGAGTCTGTTGGTTTACCATAAATTTCTGAATTGAAAAAATTACCAATCCTAACAAAAGCTCCACCTAGAGCTGAGACAATTGCCATTCTATCTAAAATAAAAAGAACCGGTTTTTTTAAGTGTTTTCTACTATATAAATACATAGTTAGAATTATTGCTATGGCGGCACCATGACTTGCAAAACCAGTATAACCAGTAAATTTCCACCCTTCTATCAATCCAAAAATTGCAGTTTCTCCTGCTACTTTTTTAAATGGTAAGATGATTTCAAGTAAATTATTTTTATAATAACCCCAACTGTAGAAAAATACTTCTCCCAATCTCATTCCTACTAACATAGAAATGAACGTATACATAAAAAGTGTGTCCAATTTTTCAAGAGGAATCTTATCTTCAATATACATTTTCTTCATCAATCGTAGGCCAATAACAAAAGCAGCTACAAACATTAAACTATACCAACGTATGGTAAAAAAACCTAAATCTATTCCTGTTGATGGATCCCAAGTAATGGCTAAAAAATTCATATTATATTTGATTTGTTTCTGATATGATATCAAAAAAAATTATTCTTTATTTTCTTTCTCTGGAACAGGATCGTAACCACTTCTACCCCAAGGATGACAACTTACAATACGTTTCAAAGATAACCAACCTCCAATAAATAAGCCCCTTTTTTTTAACGCTTCTATCGTATAATTAGAACAACTAGGGGAAAACCTACAAGTAGTTGGCGTATAGGGTGAAATTGTCAGTTGATAAAAGCGTACCAATAAAACAAAAGGAGCGATAAAAATGTTTTTTAAAATTAACATTTAGCTATTTAAATATTATATTAAGAATTTATAATCAATTAGTTAACCGTATAACTAGTACCTTCTCTCCCATCTTTTAACTGAATTCCTAAAGTGATTAACTCATCTCTGATCTGATCTGATAAGGCCCAATCCTTATTATCTCTGGCTTGTTTCCTTAATTTTATTAATAGCTCTACAACCCCATCAATTTTATGCGAACTACTTTGTTTTGAATTATTTAACAATCCTAAAACATCAAAAATAAAGGCATTCATTGTATCTGAAAAAACTTTCAAGTCAGTTGCTGTTATGGTTTCTTTACCTTCTCTTATAAGATGTATAAACTTAACTCCTTCAAAAAGGTGAGAAATTAATATAGGAGTGTTAAAATCATCATTCATAGCATCGTAACATTTCTGTTTCCATTCTTGAATATTAATTGAAGATGATTTACTAGTAGACAATTTTGAAAGTGTATTGAAAGCCTCCATCAATTTAGAATATCCTTTTTCTGAAGCTTCTAATGCCTCACTTGAAAAATCTAGAATACTTCTGTAATTAGCTTGCATATTAAAAAAACGAATAACACTTGCAGAAAATGCTTTGCTTAGAATTGTATTCTCACCAGTTAATATTTGATCTGGTAAAATATAGTTCCCAGTAGATTTAGCCATTTTCTGACTATTTAGAAGTAACATATTGGTATGCATCCAATAATTTACAGGTTGTTGACCAGAACATATTTTAGATTGAGCAATTTCACACTCGTGATGAGGAAATTTTAAATCCATTCCTCCTCCATGAATGTCAAAATGAGTTCCTAAATATTTAGAACTCATGACTGAACATTCTAAATGCCATCCTGGAAAACCATCAGACCATGGTGAAGGCCATCTCATAATATGTCTTTCATCTGCTTTTTTCCATAGGGCAAAATCTTGAGGGTTCCTTTTATCTGATTGTCCGTCTAAGGTTCTGGTATTATGAATCGCATCTTCTACCTTTCTGCCGGATAAAATACCGTAGTTATTATTTTTATTGTATGCAACAACATCAAAATATACAGAACCGTTGATTTCATATGCAAATCCTTTATCTATGATTATTTTAATCATCTCGATTTGTTCTACAATATGACCAGTTGCTGTAGGCTCTATACTCGGTGGAAGAAAATTGTATTTTTTTAACACCTCATGAAAATCAACTGTATACCGTTGAACTACTTCCATAGGTTCTATTTGTTCTAGGCGAGCTTTTTTAGCAATTCTATCTTCACCATGATCAGCATCATTTTCTAAATGACCAACATCTGTAATATTCCTAACATAACGAACTTTGTAACCCAAATGTAAAAAATAACGATATACAACATCAAAAAACATAAACGTTCTTATATTTCCTAGATGTGCATTACTATAGACAGTGGGTCCACATACATACATTCCAACATGTCCGTCGTGGATCGTTTTAAAAAGTTCCTTGCTTTTAGAAAGCGAATTGTATATTTTTAATTGATTCTCTTTATAGAGTTTCATAAAAGGCACTATTTTTTTTGCGCTAAAGATAGGTACTTTATAAGGAATACAGAAATAGATTCCTTTAAGTAATTTTATGTCTTCAGCTATTATATGTTTAATAAAATAATGAAATAGCCATAAAGTAAAAATATTAAATATGTATTAGATTCTATTTACTTTATTTTTATTTATAAATTTACCTAGTTATTTCGTCATCCAATATAATGGTCAAAAATAAAATATCTAAAATATTTCATAAAAAAGGGATTTCTCAACCAGAAACTACAAGTAAATCATCAGCAAAAAAAATTCAATCAAAAAGAAGTAAACTACCTTCTACCAAAAAATTTGTTGCTGGTATTTTAGAGGGAAATATTACATTTTTAAGTAGAGCTATTACATTAATTGAAAGTACAAACCTAAAACATCAAGAAAAAGCTAATACAATTTTAGAGCAATGTTTACCCTATGCTAATAATTCTGTAAGAATTGGTATTACAGGTGTTCCGGGAGTTGGAAAAAGTACTTTTATTGAAGCTTTTGGGAAACAACTAACAGGCGAAGGGAAAAAAGTAGCTGTTCTAGCAATCGACCCAACTAGTTCTGTTCATAAAGGAAGTATTTTAGGAGACAAAACTAGAATGGAAGGATTAGTTAGCGACAAGAATGCATTTATAAGACCCTCTCCTTCGGGTACTTCTTTAGGTGGAGTTGCACAAAAAACTAGAGAAAGTATCATTCTATGTGAAGCAGCTGGTTTTGATACGATTATCATTGAAACTGTTGGTGTAGGACAAAGTGAAACAATGGTTCATTCAATGGTAGATTTCTTTTTGCTCCTAAAAATTGCTGGTGCTGGTGATGAATTACAGGGAATTAAAAGAGGGATTATTGAAATGGCTGATGCTATTGTTATTAATAAATCTGATGGTGATAACATAAAAAATACCAAGATTGCTAAAGTTGAATTTAATAGAGCTTTACACTTATATCCTATCAAGGATAGTGGTTGGCAACCAAAAGTAGTAACTGCGAGTGCTCTAGAAAATACTGGAATTAAAGCTGTCTATGATATGATTGAAGAATACATTTTGTTAGTTAAGAAAAACAAGTTCTTTACCCACAATAGAAATAATCAGAATACTTATTGGTTAACATCTACTATACAACAACACCTATATGATTCTTTTTTTAAAAATAAAAATATGTCAACCATTTTACAAAAAGAAATAAAATTCCTTAAAAAAGGGCAAACAACTCCCTTTACTTCTGCTAAAAAACTATTAAAATCTTATAATGACAAAACTTAAACAGCATCGGTTACTTCTACCTATTGCTATCTTTTTATTGTTTATATTGAATATAATTCAGGCTAGTAAAACCGAGTTACTACCAGATGAAGCCTATTATTGGGTTTATAGTCAATACATGGACTGGGGATTTTTTGATCATCCTCCTTTAGTTGCAGTATGGGTAACCATCAGTGATTTTTTTTGTAAAGATGAACTGGGGGTACGATTCTTTTCCACTATCTCCTTTAGCCTATTAATTTATTTACTTTGGAATACACTAGAGCATCCTAGAAAAAAAGATTTTACTTGGTTATTCTTATTACTTCTTTTTTCTACTGCCTTGCTAAATGCTTATGGTTTCATAACTACCCCAGACACTCCTTTACTACTTTTCTTTGCCTTATTTTTATTTGCGTATAAAAAATACTTAACAAAAAAAAATACGCTTAGCTACCTCCTACTTTCACTAGCAATCACCGGAATGATGTATAGCAAATATCAAGGGATTTTAATTATTCTTTTTGTGGTATTATCTAATTGGAAATTAGTAAAGGATTATAAACTATGGCTAGTTATTTTAGGATCTCTAATTTTATACATACCCCATTTATACTGGCAGTATACTCATAATTTTCCCTCTATTTACTACCATTTGTATGAAAGGGCTTCTGTAGCCTCCTATAAATTTGAATATACACTTATGCACTTAGTCAATGCCATTGCAATTCTTGGTTTTACATCTATAGTCATATTTAAAGCATTTTTTAAGGGAATTAAAACCAATAATTTATTTCACAAAGGTTTAAATTATATTATTATTGGTTTTTTTCTGTTCTTTTTAGCAGCATCTTTCAGGGGACATGTTCAAGCGCAATGGATAGCCCCAATTATGTTTCCATTGATTTTCATAACATTTAATTACTTAATAGAAAATACTAAACAATTAAAACTTTTTAACTATTTAGCTATTGTCAATATCATTATTATTTTAATTATAAGAATTATCATTGCAAATGAAGAAATCATTCCTGTTAAGTTGAAATTTCAGGGTAGTAAAGAATGGACTACTAAAGCAAAAAATCTAACAAAAAACACTGATAAAGTATTTATTAATAGTTTTCAAAATACTGCTATTTATTGGTTTTATACCAGGGAAAAACCTCATTATCAAAGAAATTTTTTAGGGAGAAAAAATCAATTTGAATTTATCCCAGGAAATAATAAGTTTAGTGCAGATTCAGTTTCATATTTTACAAGAATTTTTAAAGATTATTCAGAAATAAAAATAAAAGCTTCTGGAAAAGATTCAATTTTTATTTCCTTTATAGATGATTACAAATCTTTATTTAAAATTACAATTGATTTTGTTTATTCAGGTGAATTGACTTTTAGTACTTCTCCCAATGAATCTATAAATGTTGTTGTCAAAAATCCCTATAATTTCGATATTGAACTACATGATCTATATATTGAGATAGTTTTTCAAAATAAAAAGGGAAATGAAATTTATAGTATTCCTGCTAAAGTTAGTTCAAGCAAAATTGAAGCATTGAGTAAAAAAAACATTTCACTTTATTTTGATGCTGCACGTATACATGAAATCAAAGAATATCCGAATGTTGGAATTGGAATAAAAACGTCAAAAAAAATGGATTTAGTTAAGGTAAGTTCATTACACAATTACAATATTGCTAACCAATTATAAATAATTAATCCCTTTTTATAGATTTGTATACAGAACTTATTTTTATGAGAAAAAGACTTCCAAATTATATCAAATACATTTTATTAAACATTGGATTTCTATTTATTTATCTATTTATTTTTAGACTTATTTTTTTCTTTTTTATTGCCGATTTAGAATCGGCTTCTAAAGAAGATATTCGTATCGCATTTAGTTATGGCATAAGATTTGACATAAAACTAGCTATTCTTTGTTATTTCCCTCTCTCAATACTTGTTCTTTCAGCCAACTATTTATTTTTCAAGAAAATAGTATTTAGAATGATTTCCATCATTTATAATGTATTAATTTATTTATCGATTACTATTGTTTACTTAATTGATATTGGACATTACGATTATTTGTTCACCAGAATAGATGCAACTGCATTAAGGTTTTTGTCGAACTTAAAAATATCTACTCAGCTAATGGTAGAAACTTATCCAGTATATAAAGGTCTACTAGGATTGATTATTTTATTTTTAATCGTACGTTTTTTGAGTGGTAAATTATTTGATTTTATGGCGCTTAAAATGATGCCCTATATTTCAAATAAAATAAAAACATTTTATTATATCATTACCATTTTGTTACTCTCATTTGGAGTATATGGAAGCTTAACACATTATCCTTTACGTTGGAGTGAAGCTTTTTTTTCAAAAAACAACACTGTTAACCAATTCGCATTAAATCCTGTTTTAAACTTTTTTGATAGTTTTTATTTTAGAAATGATGGTGCCGATGTAAAGAAAACCAAGGAATATTTTCCGGTAGTTGCTAAATATCTAGGACTTCCAAAAGACACATTGTTATTTGAAAGAAAGATATCTTTTGATACTACCTTTACAAATAAACCTAACATTGTAATTGTAATGTTAGAATCACTTGGGGTTGTTCCACTGGGGTATGAGGGTAACGTAGCAAAAGCGACTAAAAATATTGATCAAATTATTGAGGAAAGCGTATATTTTAATAATTTTTATGTGCACAAACCAGGTACAGCTGCTAGTGTTTTTTCTAGTATAACTGGCTTGGCTGATATCGATAATCAAAAGACTACATCTAGAAATTTAAGAGCTATTGATCAGAAAATAATTTTTGATCAGTTTAGTGGATATAAAAAATTATACTTTCTTGGTGGAAGTGCAAATTGGGCAAATATTAGAGGTGTTTTTAAATCAAACATTGAAAATTTAGAAATTTACGAAGAAGGAAGTTATACAACTGAAAATAGAGCGGATGTTTGGGGAATAGACGATTATGATTTATTTAAAGAATCTAATAAAGTACTTGGAAAACTTCATGCAAAAAATAAACCTTTTGTAGCTTATATTCAAACGGCAACAAACCACAGACCTTTTACTGTTCCTGAAAAAAAAGAAACATATGTACCTCTCAAAGATAAAGATATAGACAAAACTACTTTAAAAGAAGCTGGTTTTATTTCTTTAGCACAACTTAATGCTTTACGATATTTAGATTTTAATGTAAAGGTTTTTTTAAGAAGAGCTAAAGAAACTGGATACTATGACAATACTATTTTTGCATTTTTTGGAGATCATAATACATCTATGAATCCAATAAAATCATTTAAAAAAGAATTTGATTTTGGAATTCAGGTACATCATGTACCCTTCTTTATTCATGCACCAAAATATATTAAACCACAAAAAATAACCAATACAGCAAAATTAGTAGATTTATTTCCAACACTAGCTACAATTGCAAAATCAAACTACACCAATTTTACCCTTGGGTCTAATGCTCTAGATAGTTTAAAATCAGATTCTTTCGCATTTCTTCATCTAAAAATTAAAGGCGAGCCTGGAATTGGTCTAATCCAAAATGGGTTTTATTTTACAAAAACAAATAATAATTTAAAAAATTTATATAAGCTATCTGATGAAAATATTGAAGATGTAAGTGAATCATTCCCATGGATAGCGACAAAAATGGATAGTTTAGCAACCTCTTATTACCATAGTACTAAATATCTTTACTATAACAACAAAAAAGAATCCAAGTAGGGATAATAGCACTCTATGAGTTTATACTGTTGTGTGGCGCCTTTAATTGTTAAACACTATATAATTAATAGTCATCTATCGTTGCGTTTGATTAAATCTTTGTGTTAAACGTAATTTTTTTTGAATAGTATAAAAAACAAGGCCAAATAAGATACCTGAAAGATATCCCACAAGAACATCCCCTGGATAGTGAACACCAAGGTAAATTCTACTATAACCAAAAAAAATCGGAAATAGTAAAAGGAGAAAAATGTATTTGTAATGCTTTTTCAATAATAAAATTATAAAGATTGTAAATGTCATTGATAATGAAGCATGACCAGAATAAAAACTAAAGCTACTAGGTCTATAAGTAAATTGACGTATTTGATCCATCAGAACACTTGTATTACAGGGCCTTAAACGTTCAAAAGTATTCTTAATAAAGTTGGTGAATTGATCAGAAAAAGTAACCATAATAGTAATAAAAAGAAGTAATAACAAACTATTTTTCCAACCAAATTTTTTAAATAGGAGTACCAATAAAAAAACGAACAATGGTGACCAATTAAATTGATTAGTTAACTCTAACCAAAAACTATCCCATTGTTCGTTTCCTAAATTATTTAAGAAAATGAGTAACTCTCTATCTATTTGTATAATTTTTTCAAACAAATTAGTCACCTACATTAACGAGTTCTAAATCAAATATTAAATCAGCTTTTTTTGGAAATGGACCTCCCCCATTTTCTCCATAACCCAGATAATATGGAATAAATAGCCTTACCTTACCTCCAACTCTCATGTTCAATATTGCTTCTTTTACAGCCGGAATTAAAGGTCTTTCATCTAAAATAAATTCAAAAGGAGTTGCTCCTTCAGTAGATTGTATTTTTTTACCATCTGCTAAATACATAGTATAATTGATTGTTGCAGGTTTTGAGGAGTTAAATTTTTTACCTCTACCTTTTTTAAAGGTTAGAATTTGTAATCCTGATTCTTGTTTTTTGGCACTCTTAACGTTCATTTTTTTATAAAAAACCTCTTTATCTTTCATAAACTTTTCTAATCTTTCTTTTTCACGATTTTGCATCTCAACAAGTCTTGCTTTTTCTTTTTCTTCACCTTTAGCGATTTCTTCCTCAAAAACTTTCACAGCATCAAATTCTTTAGCAGCTGAACCTTTTCTTACAATTTTAATCTTTTCTATAACATCATTTTGAGCTATGGAATCCAATATATCTAAATCGCTAACGACTTTTCCAAAAACTGAATGACATCCAACCCTAGGGTTATTACAATCTTTCAATTGATTTTCATTGGTATACGCATCTAACCAAGGTGTAGCTTTACGAGTAATAAAAAACTGACTTCCATTGGTATTTATTCCTGAATTTGCCATTGATAAAATCCCTTTACTATCATGTTTTAGTGTTGGATTAAATTCATCATAAAATTTATACCCTGGACCACCTTGACCATTTCCCTGAGGATCGCCACCTTGAATCATAAAATCTCTAATTACTCTGTGAAATTTTAAACCATCGTAATATTTTTTACCTTCAAGAGAATCTGTAACTTTGGTATTAGTTCCTTCAGCTAATGTTATAAAATTAGATACAGTTAAAGGAACTTCTTCTGGAAATAATTGTACAATAATTTTCCCTTTATTAGTACTAATGTCAGCGTAAATGCCATCTTCAAAGTTTTTATATTCATCATTACATGCAGTAAAAGCAAATGAAAACACAACTAGCATTTGTAAAATTCTATTCTTCATTATTTATTTATTTAATATTAATTAATGTTACTCTACTTATTATGGATTGATTCATCCCTATTTTGTTATTATCTCCAAGTACTCCAAAAGCGTTAAATGAGGGAAAGATAAACTTTACAGTTTCACCCGGTTTCATCATTTTTATCCCTTTTTGTAAGCCTGGAATAAAATCTTCTTTATCAACGATATATTTTACAATACCTATCTGCTCATTGGAATAGATAATTTGATTGTCTAAATCAATAAAATCATAGGATAATTCAACAATGTTATCTTTTTTAGGAAGAGTCATATCTTTTTCTATTTTGGTAATATATCGATACCAAAACCCATTTGAAGAACGTGTATATTTATGTAAACTATCATTTTCAATATATTTTTCAATTTTAGCCTCCTCAATTTTATTTATTTCCCTCAAAGCCTCTACCGTAGAAGTTAGTAGGTGGGTCTTACTTGCAGTAATTGGTCTTCTAACCTCTTGTTCACGACAAGAAATAAATGAAAATAAAATAATAGAAATAAAAATTCTAAGCTTCATATGAATTAACTAGATCTAATTTATTTTTAGGCAATAGGCTAATAAATTTTTTAATCGTTTCATCCATGGAAAGTGTTGATTTTCCTCCGGCAGCATTATGATGACCTCCACCATTAAAGTTTTCTCTAGCAAGCTTATTAACAGAAAAACTGCCTTTAGATCTAAACGATATTTTAATGATTCTCTGTTCTTTATCCTCTATAAAAATGGCAGCCAAAAAAATTCCTGTTACGGATAACGCATAATTAACAAATCCTTCTGTATCACCTTTAACAAAGTTGTATGACTTTTTTTCATCGTCAGAAATAGTTATATATGCAGTTCTATATTCAGGAAACACTTTTAGATTACTAAGTGCTTTTCCCAACAATTGAAGACGTTCATACGAATTAGAATCATAGACATTACTATGAATTTTATCATTTTCTGCGCCTTTATCTATTAAATCAGCAACAATTCTATGTGTTAAACTAGTTGTTGAACGAAATCTAAATGATCCTGTATCAGTCATTATACCAGTATATAAGCAGGTTGCTATATCAGCATCAATTAAATCAATATCTTCCATTATTTCAATAAAATGATATACCATTTGACAAGTAGAACATATTTCTGGATCTGAAAACATATACTTAAATTCATCTGGTTGTTGATGATGATCTATCAATACAAAATCATTCTCATAGGCTTCTAATGTATTTTGCATATCGTGACCAACTCTGTGCAAGGCATTAAAATCTAATAAAAATATGATATCTGATTTTTTTATTGCCCTCTGAGATTGTGAGTTTTGCCAATCAAAACGATAGGTATTATTTGATCCTGGCAACCAATGTAAAAAATTGGGATATTCATTCGGAACTACAACGGTTGGATAGTGACCTTTCTTTTTAAGATAATGACTTAAGGCTAAAGAAGCACCGATGGCATCACCATCTGGGTTTCTATGGCCAATAATAACAATGTTTTTTGGACTCGCTAAAAAAGATTGTAATTCTTTAAATTGTTTTAAATTCATACGCTACGAAGATACAATTTTATTAAAAATTTATGTACTTTTGCGGCACTTTTAAAATATTAAAAACATAAATGGTAACAAATAAAACATTCACCATGATTAAGCCTGATGGTGTTGAAAATGGGTATACTGGAGCAATTTTAGAAAAAATTAATGCCGCTGGATTTAGAATTGTAGCTATGAAAAAAACACAAATGACTAGAAATGATGCAGAAACATTTTATGAAGTTCATAAGAATCAGCCTTTTTTTGGAGAATTGATTGAATTTATGACCAGAGGACCAATCGTAGCAGCGATATTAGAAAAAGAGAACGCTGTTGAAGATTTCAGAACCTTAATTGGTGCAACAAATCCATTAGAGGCAGCTGCAGGAACCATTAGAAAATTATATGCAACTTCGATGGGAGAAAATGCAATTCACGGTTCTGATAGTGATGAAAATGCAGTAATAGAGGGAAACTTTCACTTCTCCGGAAGAGAGATGTTTTAAAAATTCAGAACTCATACAAGCATCAATTTGGAGACTACCTCCTCACCCATTTCTTTATTAATCATTGCAATTATCTTGTCTTTTCCATGGGTTAATTCTTCTCTTAAAACAGAAGATGACAGACGAATTATTAAGGTTTTATTTTTTAATTGAATAGATTGAGTATAGGAAGTAACTCCTTGTCCCATTAATTCTTTCCATACTTCCTCTACCTTTATTTTTTGAATACCTTTCGACAGGTTATTTTTTTTAATAAATGATTGCATTAAATTTTTTAGTGAAATGGAGTCGTTCTCTCTCTTTGTCATTATACTTAATTTATTAAATTATACTTTTATTTCAAAATTCAGAGTTATCATGATTTACTATCTAGATAAAATTGTGTCTAAAATAACTACATTTTAAAAATCTGATACGATTTATTACTTCGTTTAATTGCATTTTCTGTTCTATCTGAATGAGTATCTGTAATAAATATTTGTCCAAACTGGTCATTATTAACTAATTCTATAATTTGAGAAACCCTATGTTCATCTAACTTATCAAAAATATCGTCTAACAACAGAATAGGCACTAGATTAGACTGTTGTTTTATAAATTCAAACTGGGCAAACTTTAAGGCAATTAAATATGATTTTTGTTGACCTTGTGATCCAAATTTTTTTATAGCATGTTTCCCAATTTCAAACGCTAAATCATCTTTATGAATACCGACAGTTGTGTATTGCAAAATCTTATCTTTTTCTATACTCTTTTTTAATAAATCTTTAAAAGATGAGGTATGTAATTGACTTTTATAGACCAAATTCACTTGCTCTTTATCGTTAGAGATGATTTTGTATTTTTTGTTGAAAATAGGAATAAAGCTTTCTAAAAAATTCTTTCTTTTATCATATATATTACTGCTGTAAGTTATCAATTGATTATCATAAACTTCCATATTAACAGCATCAAAAGTTCTATTTGCTGCAAAATACTTTAACAAGGCATTTCGTTGAGAAAGTATTTTATTGTATGAAATAAGATCTTGTAAATACTTTTTATCTTGCTGGGAAATAACACCATCTATGAACTTTCTTCGTGTATCACTTCCCTCTGTTACTAGGTCTCTATCAGAAGGAGAAATAATTACAAGTGGAATTTGACCTATATGATCTGAAAATTTTTCATAAGTCTTTCCATTTCGTTTTAAAATTTTCTTTTGCCCTTTTTTTAAACTACATATAATTTTTTCTCCTCTTTGATTGATAGAATAATCTCCCTCAACAACAAAAAACTTTTTGTTGTGTTGAATGTTTTGAACAGCTATTGGATTGAAATAACTTTTAGCAAAAGAAAGATAGTAAATAGCATCCAAAACATTTGTTTTTCCTACACCATTCTGTCCAACAAAACAGTTAATTTTTTCTTTAAATTCAAATGTTTTAGAATTAAAGTTTTTAAAATTAATTAAAGATAATTTCTTCAAGTACATAGGTGAAAATTGTAGTAAATAACTTCTGCAAATTATTGAAAATTTACGATATATTGGTTTTAAAATCCAATAAAAAAAACTATTTTTGCGCTACTAATTTTTTAAATTAAATATGGCAACATATAAAAAAAGAGGAATCAAACCAAAAGACAGAAAAAATCAAAAAGCAGCAAATACAGAGAGTACAACTGCAGAGGTTTTTAACACTCTAGATGATACAGCCTCAAAATCAGAACAATGGATTGAGAAAAATAGCAAACTTTTGTTTTATGGTTTAATTATTGTAATTTTTTCAATCTTAGGTTTTCTAGGATATACTAAATACATCGTTGAACCTCAAGAAACTGAGGCCTCTAATGAATTGGCTTTCCCAAGAAAATATTTTGATGAAGCTCTTTCTGCTTCTAGCTCTGATATAGATTCTCTACTACAACTTGGTTTGGATGGTGCTGATAACAAATATGGTTTTATAGATATTGCCTCAATATACAGTGGGACAAAAGCAGGAAACATTGCTAACTATTATGCTGGTATTTCTTTTCTAAAAATGAAGGATTATCAAAAAGCTATTGACTATTTAAGTAAATTTTCATCTGATGATCAATTATTGGGTCCCACTGCATTAGGAGCTATTGGAGATGCTTTTGCAGACATTAATCAAACTGGAGATGCTTTAGATTATTATGAAAAGGCTGCCAATAAAAAAGACAATCAGTTTACAACTCCTTTATTTTTATTAAAAGCTGGGAAATTAGCAATGGATTTAGGCGATTTTTCAAAAGCTGAAAAAATATTTACTAAAATTAAAGAAAAGTACCCAAAATCAGACGCTGGTAAAAACATCGATAAATACATTTACAGCGCAAAATATGCCCAGTAATTCCAAATGGCTTCAACAAACTTATCTAATTACAATATAAAAAGAATCCCAAACGCAAAAGACTTTCGATTTGGGATTGTTGTTTCTGAGTGGAATTCTGAAATTACTGAAAATCTTCATGAGGGAGCGCTCAAAACATTAGTTGATTGTGGTGCTAAAAAAGAGAATATAATTTCTTGGCAAGTTCCTGGTAGCTTTGAGTTAGTTTATGCTTGTAAAAAAATGATAAAAACGCAATCTTTAAATGCTATAATTGCTATTGGTAGTGTTATTCAAGGTGAGACGAAGCACTTCGATTTTGTTTGTAACGGAGTAACTCAAGGGATTGTAGATTTAAATATAAATTTTAATGTTCCTATTATCTTTTGTGTATTAACAGATAATACCAAACAACAATCTATTGACAGATCTGGAGGGAAATTGGGTAACAAAGGAATTGAAAGTGCTATTGCTGCAATTAAAATGGCGGCTTTACAATAGATTAACTACCAATCTTTCCTCTTAGCTTGACCATTATTTTTTTATTAAGTAAATTTGACAATCTACACTTTATTGATCAACTATTTGTGATATGAATTTACATAGAATTAGATGGGAATTTTAAAAAGAAAAAATAAAAGATTTGATTATAAACCCAGGTATTATAAAGGGGAAGGAAATCCTTTTGAAATTAAACATAAGTTTGATCAATTTAGAAGTACTACTGGAAAAAATAAAGGGATTAAAGGGAAAATTACCAGTGCCTTATCAGAACTAAAGGGAAATAAAACCGAAATTGAGTTTGAAAATAAAACCTATCAATTAGAAACACCTGAAAGCAATTCAAAAAAAATTATACTATACATAACTGCTATATTAGTTATCATTTTTTTATTCATCATAGATTTTGATCTATCAATTTTTAGTAAAAAATAATGTCAGACATTATTCAACTCTTACCAGACCATGTAGCAAATCAAATTGCCGCAGGTGAAGTAGTTCAAAGACCTGCTTCAGTAGTTAAAGAATTATTAGAGAATTCTATTGATGCAGGTGCAACAAACATTAAACTAATTCTAATTGACGCCGGTAAAACATTGATTCAAGTTATTGATGATGGAAAAGGAATGAGTACAGTAGATGCAAAACTTTCCTTTGAACGTCATGCTACATCAAAAATAAGAGTCGCCGAAGATTTATTTCAGTTACATACAAAAGGGTTTCGAGGAGAGGCAATGGCATCCATCGCAGCCATTTCTCATGTAGAAATGAAAACTAAACAAGATTCTCAAGAACTAGGGACCCACATAAAAATAGAGGGTAGTAAAATTAGTTATCAAGAAATGACAGCTACTCCAACAGGAACTAATATTGCTGTAAAAAATTTATTTTATAATATTCCTGCTCGTCGAAATTTTTTAAAATCTGATACTGTAGAAACAAGACATATAGTAGATGAATTTCAACGTGTATCTTTAGCACATCCCGAAATTTCATTTAGTTTCCATCATAATGGAAAAGAAATTTACCAATTAAAAAACAGCAACTTAAGAAAGAGAATTACTCAAATTTTTGGCTCTAAAATAAATGAAAAATTAGTTCCTGTTTCAGAAGAAACAGAAATGATTTCTATGAAAGGTTTTTTTTCAAAGCCCTCATTTTCAAAGAAAAAAAGAGGAGAACAATTTTTTTTTGTAAATAATCGTTATGTAAAAAGTCCTTATTTAAATCATGCTGTTGTTTCTGCTTTTGAAGGATTGCTTGAACAAGGATATCACCCTTCTTATTTTTTGTACCTAACGGTTCCAGCTAAAAACATTGACATCAATATTCATCCTACAAAAACGGAAGTTAAATTTGATGATGAAAAAGCGATTTATGCAATTTTAAGAGCAACTATTAAACACAGTTTAGGACAATATAATGTTGCTCCAATAATAGATTTCAATAGAGACCCTTCCTTAGACACCCCATATAATTTAGTAAAAGAATCCTCCAGTACTTCCAGTCCTAAGATTTCTGTAGACCCATCATTTAATCCCTTTAATAACAACACAAAAAAAAGGACAGCATTTACTCCCAAGAAGGATTCTTCAGACTGGGAAAGTTTATATACCTATACTAATGATTTTGTAAAACAAGAAAAATTGTTTCAGCAAGAAACAGATCCACTTGCCAATAAAACAGTTCAAATACAAAAGAAATATTTGTTGAGTTCAATAAAATCTGGTGTTGTCTTAATTCATCAGTCATTAGCTCATCAACGGATTTTATATGAGGAGTTTTTGGAAAGTGCTTCTATGAAAAAAATTCATAGTCAACAATTATTATTTCCAATAACTATTTCATTTTCATCCGCTGAAATTGAAATCGTTTATTCATTAAAATCAGAATTAGAAGATATTGGTTTTGATTTTGATGAGTTTACAAAAGAATCTATCACCATAAAAGGAATTCCGATTTCAATTCCTGAAAGTAAGATAGCAAGTGTGTTAGAAGAACTTTTAGAAAGTGTTAATTTAGATGTTCCTGAACTAAATTATAATCATTTTGATCACATGATTGCCTCTTTTTCTAAATCATTAGCAATTAAAACAGGTACTTTTTTATCCCAAAAAGAACAAGAAAGTTTAGTTAATCGTTTATTTTCTTGTAAAGAGCCTAGTATTTCTCCGTCTGGAAAGACAACTTTTAAAACAATTACATTAAACGAAATTGATCAATTTTTTGCTCGTTAGAATATGAATGGAATTAAACTTACAGAAGGAATAAAACATCTAATAATACTAAATATTATAGTATTTATTGCTCCTCAGCTAATAAATTTAGACCTTACCAATATTCTAGCGCTTCATTTTCCTAAAAATGAAAATTTCGGCTTCTGGCAATATATTACACACATTTTTATGCATGGTAGTTTTGCTCATATTCTTTTTAATATGTATGGTCTTTGGGCTTTTGGAACCCCTTTAGAACAAATGTGGGGTCGAAATAAATTTTTATTTTTTTATTTTTCTGCTGGAATTGGAGCAGGGTTAATTTATTCCTTAGTTAATTATTATCAATTTAATAACTTTTATGAAACCCTCATTCAAAATGGACTAACACAGAATAATATTTATAAAATTTTAAATACCGGAGATTATACAAAGTATGCAGAAATTATAACATTAAGCAGAGAAGATTTAAGAGAGTTTTACAGCTTATTTCATACCCCTGCTGTTGGAGCATCCGGTGCTGTATACGGAATTTTAGTAGCTTTTGGTATGTATTTTAAAGATGCTAAACTTGCCTTAATATTTTTCCCGGTACCAATCGCAGCGAAATACTTTATACCTCTAATTTTACTTGGAGATTTATTTTTTGGAGTGACAAAATATTCTGTTGGAAACGTTGCACACTTTGCTCATATTGGAGGAGCTATTATTGGTTTTATATTAGCTTATTACTGGAAAACAAATCAATTTAAACCTTGGAACTAAATGAGTGTTTTTAAAGATATACAAACAAGATTTAGAACAGCAACTATTGTTGAACAGCTAATTTATATTAATGTGGCTATTTTTATACTCACCTTAATTTCAAATTCTTTTGCTGGTTTATACGGGAAACAAATGAGTCTTATCTATCAATGGTTTTCTTTATCTTCTTCTTTTGAAAATTTTATCACAAAACCATGGACAATTATTACCTATGGTTTTTTGCATAATAGTTTTCTCCATATTTTGTTTAATTGTGTTGTTTTGTATTACTTTGGAAGGTTATTCTTAGACTACTTTACACCAAAACAAGTACTTAATTTCTATATTTTAGGTACCATTTCTGGAGGGATATTTTATTTATTAAGCTATGGTTACTTTCCTTTATTTGAAGGGAAAATTCATACCATGGTTGGCGCTTCTGCAGGGATTACTTCAATTGTGATTGGAATTGCTACCTACATCCCAAATTACCAATTACATTTTAGATTTATTGGATCTTTAAAAGTGTGGCATTTAGCTGGGTTTTTTATTCTTATTGATTTAATATCATTAGATGGAGGAAATGGAGGCGGACATATTGCACACCTTGGTGGAGCCTTGTTTGGGTATCTCTACGTTTCGCAATTAAGTAATAAACAAATTAATATTTTTACATTGTTTAAAAACTTTTTTAATGCTAAAAAGAACCCTTTGAAAACAGTATATAAATCAACTAAAAAATCTTCTCCAGAAAATGTAAAAACTGACAATCAAGCTAAAATAGATGCAATATTGGACAAAATAAGTACCTCAGGTTATGACACACTTACAAAAAAAGAAAAAGAATTTCTTTTTAAACAAGGTAAATAATTAGTTGTAATAGAATACTTTACAGGTTATTGGATGTATACATTAATTGGGATTTATGGCTTAATGAATAAGTTAAAATAGGAGATGAAAAAAAGGAATTTTTGGATTAAAATACAAGTATTTTTAAACTCAATAGCGGCAATACTTCTATTGTTTTCCTACCTTCTACCCTACATATCTCCAAAATTTAGCCCAGTTTTTACCATTATAAGCTTGGTTGTACCATTTCTTTTTTTATTGAATATATTCTTTGTTATCTATTGGCTTATTCGATTAAAGAAATATTTTATAATATCTACAGTTATTATCATTATTGGGGTAGAATATATCAGTCTTTTTTATCAATTCTCTGAAAAAAAAGTATTTCTTAATGAAGACATAAAAGTGATGAATTATAACGTACGAATGTTCAATCATTATCAATGGAGTTCAAATGATTCAATCAAAGAAAAAACCTATAAATTCATTTCTGAAAAAAAACCAGATATTGTAACCTTTCAAGAATTTTATGAAGGCAAAGACCAAAAACTTTTATACCCATATCACTACATAAAAACAAAATCTAAGGTTCATAAGTTTGGTTTAGCTATTTATTCTAACTATAAAATTATAAATACAGGCTCTTTAAATTTAACAAATAGTGCCAACAATATAATTTTTGCAGATGTCCTAAAGGGAAAAGATACTATTAGAATTTACAATATTCATCTTGAGTCTTTAAAGATAAATCCTAATAAACAAAATTTTGGTGAAAAAAGTTCAGATAGATTGATCGACAGGATGAAATCTTCTTTTCAAAAACAAGCAATACAAGTAGAACAATTTGTGGAACACGAAAAGAAATGGAAAGGAAAAAAAATAGTTTGTGGAGATTTTAATAATACTGCATTTTCTTGGGTATACCGACAAATAGCTAATAACAAACAAGATGCATTTAAAGTTGCTGGAAAAAATCTGGGAAAAACCTTTAATTATATATATCCTTTAAGGATAGATTTTATTTTACCTGATAATAATTTTGAAATCAATAATTTTAAGACCTTTGATGTCCCCTATTCAGACCATTTCCCAATTTTGGCAAGAATAAAAGTTAAACAATCATCTAAATAAAAAAGCTACTTTTCTTTTCTTACTCTTCTTAAATCTAGTAAGTCAATAGGGTTGATTCCTAAACCTTTAATATTATTTTGTGAAAAACGAATGACCTGATCATAATACAAAGGAATGATTGGAACCTCAGCAATTAAAATACTATCCATTTTTTGATAAAGTCTATATCTGATTTTTGAATTCAATGCAGATATAGATTGCTCATACAAGGTGTCAAATAGATCATTTTTAAAATGAGTATAATTAGGGCCATTTGGTGTAAAATTTTTACTATAGAATAATGATAGATAGTTTTCGGCATCTGGGTAATCTGCAATCCAACTGGCTCTAAAAATTGAAAATTTGCCGTTCGCTTTTCCTTGTCGTAAGGTTGATGGAGGAATTACATCAATGTTGACATCTAACCCTATTTTCTCTAGTTCTCTCTGAATATATTCGCATATATCTAAATAATTACTATTGGTGGTAATGGTGATCATAGGATTTGAGATACCTGTCTCCTTAACAAACTGATTAATTAGTTTGGTTGCATTTTCAGGATTGAAGTCATATCCTTTTTGATAATTAAAAGAAGGCATTCCATTTGGAATAAAGCCATTCAATGCAGGAGTTCCGATACCATTTCGTAAATAACGAATCATCTTTTTTCGATCAAAACCATAATTGATTGCTTTTCTAATCAATTTATTTTTGGTAATTGTATTGTCAGTCTCCAAGTATATACCCAAATACTCTGTATTTAAATAGGCGCCTGTTTGCATTTGAATTGTATGAAGATATTTTTCTTGTAATTTTCCTTCAGTAGTTATAATGTCGTCTTTGTAGGAAGCATCTAAACTTTTTATAAAATCTAAATTTCCTTGAATGAATTGTAAATATTCACTTTGTTTATCGGGAAGAAAAGAAATTGCGACTGCTTCTAGATAAGGTAAAGTATTTCCTTGTTCATCTTTTTCAAAATAATTTGGGTTCTTTCTTAGAACTAGTTTTGTGTTTTCAACCCATAATTTAAACTGAAAAGGACCAGTTCCTATAGGGTTTTGTCTATAAGTGTCTCCAAAATAGTTAATCGCTTCTTTAGAAACAACAGAACAATATTTCATTGCTAATAATCCTAAAAATGGTGGAAAAGCTTGTTTTAATTTAATTTGAAAAACATCTTGATCTATCGCAGAAAAACTTTCAACATTCTGAAGAACCCATCTTCCTGGTGAAGCAATTGTATTGTCTAATAATCGTTGAAAACTATATTCAAAATCTTTAGCGATGACGTTCCTTGTAGAATCTATTCCGAATAAAGAATGTTTGTGAAAATAAACATCTTTTCTTAATAAAAATGTATAGACTTTTCCATCATCAGAAATATCCCAACTCCTAGCTATACTTGGTTTAATATGCAAACTATCATCTAATTGAACCAATCCATTATACAATTGATTTACAGCCCAAATATTTCGTTGATCTTTAGCAAAAACTGGGTCTAATGAGGTAATATTAGAGTGTTCATTATATCTAAAAACTTGAGAATCATCAAACATTGATTCTTGATTTTGACAAGAAAAAATTAAATAAATAATAAATAGATACCTAAAATTAAATTTTATATCCATACTCTCTTTCAACATTGTATATTCTTAATTGGTATTATGTTAGTAGTATTAGTCTATTAAAAATAGAGGTTTAAATTAATTTCTCTTGATAGAATTATCGTAAATTTGTACGCCTTTAAATGTACAAGAATGAATGCAGATAAAAAAGTAGCATTTTATACTTTAGGATGTAAACTTAATTTTTCTGAAACCTCAACTATTGCTCGTAGTTTTTCAAGTGAGGGGTTTGATCGTGTAGATTTTAATGAAAAAGCGGATATTTATGTAATTAATACTTGTTCGGTAACCGATAACGCAGACAAAAGATTTAAGACGATTGTAAAAAATACATTGAAAAAAAATGAAGATGCATTTTTAATTGCGATAGGGTGTTATGCACAATTAAAGCCTAAAGAATTAGCTTCTGTTGAGGGTGTAGATTTAGTCTTAGGAGCAACAGAAAAGTTTAATGTAACTAGTTATATAAATGATCTAACAAAAAATCAATATGGTGAAGTACATTCTTGTGAAATTTCCGAAGCTGACTTTTATGTAGGTTCTTATTCAATTGGTGATAGAACTCGTGCTTTTTTAAAAGTACAAGACGGATGCGATTATAAATGTACCTACTGTACAATTCCATTAGCTAGAGGGATTTCAAGAAGCGACACATTAGATAATGTACTCAAGAATGCAAAAGAAATTTCAAAAAAAGGAATTAAAGAAATTGTATTAACAGGGGTTAATATTGGTGACTATGGGAAAGGTGAATTTGGAAATAAGAAACATAAACATACATTTCTAGAATTGGTAAATAAATTAGAAAATGTAAAAGGGATAAATCGTCTTCGAATCTCTTCTATAGAACCTAATTTATTAAAAGACGAAACCATAAATTTTGTCTCTAATTCTAAAACTTTTGTTCCTCATTTTCACATCCCTTTACAAAGTGGTAGTGATTATTTACTCAAAAAAATGAAACGTCGTTATAGGAGAAAGACTTATACAAATCGTGTTCGAAAAATTAAGGAAGAAATGCCATATGCCTGTATTGGTGTCGATGTAATTGTTGGTTTCCCTGGAGAAACAGATGAAATTTTTTTGGAAACCTACAATTATTTAAGTGATTTAGATATTTCTTATTTACATGTATTTACTTATTCTGAAAGACCAAATACAAAAGCTATTTTGATGGATGATGTCATCCCTAAAAAAGTTAGAGCAAAACGTAGTAAAATGTTACGAGGTTTATCTGTAAAGAAAAGAAGAGCATTCTATGAAAGTCAGTTAGGAAATACCTTGACTGTTTTATTTGAAAGTGAAAATAAAGGAGGATATATCAATGGGTTCACTGAAAATTATGTAAAAGTAAAAACACCCTGGAATCCCGAATTAGTGAATACATTACATGAGATAACCTTAACAAAAATTGATGAAGACGGAATCGTTCGATTCAATTTTGTAAAAAAACCAATATTCGTTTAACATTCTAAATACAATGGATAAAATTCAAATCTATTGCATGCCGGGTTTAGGGGCAAATCCCAAGATATTTGAACATATTTCTTTACCCAAAGAGATGTTTCAACTTCATTTCTTAGAATGGAAAATTCCTCTTTCTCCTGATGAATCGCTAGAAGAATATGCAATAAGAATGTCTCAAGATATTTCTCATAGAAACCCTGTATTAATGGGGGTTTCTTTTGGTGGAATTTTAGTACAGGAAATTTCTAAAATTATTCCTGTTAAAAAAGTAATTTTGATCTCTTCAATCAAATCTCATTATGAATTTCCTAATAGATTAAAACTAATTCAATTAACCAAAGCCTATAAACTTTTTCCTACTAAAATTATTGAGGATTTAGAATACTATACTAAATATTTCTTAGGGGATTTTTTAAAAAAAAGAGCTGAAATATATGAAAAGTATTTATCAGTTAAAGATGCTCGATATATGAAATGGGCAATTTATAATGTATTGCATTGGAGACAAGAAGAACCACCTTTAAATAGTCTGCATATCCATGGAAACAATGATCATGTATTTCCTTCAAAGTATATTAATAATTATACATTGGTTGATAAAGGAACTCATATAATGATTTTATTAAAAGCAAAAATAATTTCAGACATAATATGTAAGTCTTTAACTTGATGTTTTCTTGACAATTTCTTAATTTTAGTGCTACTAACCTATTTAAGAAAACATCAATGCAAAGAAGTATTCGTTTTTTATCCATTTTATCTATTAGCATCCTTTCAATTCTTTTCTTTAATGCCGAATATATTTCGGTGAAAGAAATAGATAAAAATACCGCAGACACCTATAACATTAAGGCTTTAAAAATTCCTAGTAATTTGACATTTTCAGGAGAAAAAGTTCCTACAAATCGAGATGATGTAAAAGAAAGAATGGATAGAGAATTATTAGTCAATACCTATTGGCAATCAAATGGCTTGTTACTGATTAAAAGAGCCCATAAATATTTTCCTGTCATAGAACCTTTACTAGAAAAATATGGGATTCCAAATGATTTTAAATATTTAGCAGTTGCTGAGAGTGGATTACAAAATAATACCTCTTCTGCTGGAGCATCTGGATTTTGGCAGTTTTTAAAATCATCTGCAAGAGAATATGGTTTAGAAGTAAATAGCAATGTAGATGAAAGATATAATTTAGAAAAAGCAACAAAAGTAGCTGCTGATTATTTAAAAAAATCAAAAGATCGTTTTGGTAGTTGGACATTGGCCGCTGCCGCTTATAATGCAGGTAATTCAAGGATTGCAAAAAATCTACAAAAACAACAAGTAGATAATTACTATGATTTATTATTAAATACTGAAACTTCACGTTATATATTTAGGATCGTTGCCTTAAAGGAGGTATTATCAAATCCTAAAAAATATGGTTTTGAATTTCAAGATGAGGACCTATATAGATTAGCAAAAACAAAAGTTGTAACGGTAGATACAGTTATTACGAATATTGCTTCATTTGCCAAAGGCTTTAATATTAACTATAAAGAATTAAAATTATATAATCCGTGGTTACGAGAAAATAAATTGAATAATAAAAGTAGAAAATTATACGAAATTAAAATTCCAATAAAATAGGTTTTAGTTCAAAAAAAAACCTATTCAATTGAATAGGTTTTTTTTTAAAAAATCAAATTGTAGTATATTAGATTACTCTTACATTTACTGCATTTAAACCTTTTCTTCCTTCTTGCAAGTCAAATTCTACTTCATCGTTTTCACGAATTTCATCGATTAAACCAGACACGTGTACAAAATGTTCGCTGTTGTTTCCTTCCTCAATAATAAATCCAAAACCCTTGGATTCGTTGAAAAATTTTACGGTACCTTTACTCATAATATTATTTAGTTTTGTTGTCTATTTTATTATTGACAACTTTGTTTATTTAAATGCAAATCTACGTTAATTATTTTTATTAAGCTATTTTCTTTTTATATGGGTTAAAAAATTGATTTTTAACTATATAATTTTGATTTTAGGTAATATCAATGGTTGGACTTATGAGTCGAATTAAATAGGTACATCTATCTAGAATATTTTAGATAAAATTTATGATTTTCAGCCATTGATTAATGTTATTTTGGTCTTTTCAAACTCTTTTACAATATTTTCTAAAACTTTTTTCGCTGGTTCTATTGTATGAATAATTCCTGCAATTTGTCCAATTTCTAATTCGCCATTTTCCAGATCACCTTCAAACATTCCTTTTTTAGCTCTTGCTCTTCCTAATAGATCTTTCAATTGATCTTTAGTAGGATTATTTTTATACAGTTCTTGTATTTCATTGAAAAACTGATTTTTGATCAAACGAACAGGAGCCAATTCTTTCAGTGTGAGTTGGGTGTCACCGTCTTTGACGGCTAAAATCATTTGTTTGAAGTTTTCATGAGCTGAAGATTCTTCTGTCGCAGCAAATCGACTTCCAATTTGAACCCCATCTGCTCCTAAAACCATGGCAGCTAACATTCCACGCCCGTTGCCAATCCCTCCTGCAGCAATCACAGGGATTTTAACCTGTTCTTTTACCAAAGGAATCAAAGTAAAGGTAGTGGTTTCTTCTCGCCCATTATGGCCTCCTGCTTCAAATCCTTCACATACAACGGCATCTACTCCAGCAGATTCGGCTTTTAAGGCAAATTTTACAGAACTTACCACATGAACAACAATAATACCTTTGCTTTTTAAAAATTGTGTCCATTTTGAAGGGTTTCCGGCAGAAGTAAAAACAATCTTTACTTTTTCTTCAACAATAATATCGATCAGTTCATCAATCTGAGGATATAACATTGGTAGATTAACTCCAAAAGGTTTACTGGTAGCTTTCTTACATTTTTGTATATGTTCTCTTAAGACTTTAGGATACATAGAGCCAGCTCCAATCAAACCTAGACCTCCAGCGTTTGAAACCGCTGAAGCTAATTTCCAACCACTTACCCAAATCATTCCTCCCTGGATAATAGGATATTTAATATTAAAAAGATTTGTTATGTTGTTTGTCATAAAAAACTATGAAATTACTCCAGAACCAAGTAATTCTTCTCCTTCATACCAAGCGACAAATTGTCCTTCTTGAATAGCAGATTGAGGATCCTCAAATTCTATAAAAACCCCATTTTCTACTTTATATAAAACAGCAGATTTTAATGGCTGTCTGTA
>CATISV010000026.1 GCA_949541125.1 Flavobacterium sp. SCGC AAA160-P02 | reverse complement strand
TGTTACAGTCAACAGTTTTCAAGACTGCCGCATTCGACCACTCTGCCATTTCTCCAGTCATACCATCGTCTTATCTGATAGCGGCTGCAAATATAAAAAAGCTTTTCTTTTTGTAAAAGCATTTATGTTTATTTTAATTGAATCTTTTGTGGTGTATTTCTTTTTTTATAATACTTTTATAAAGTATTAAATCAAACATGATAGACTATTTACTACTTGTTTTAGTTGGCTTTATAGCAGGTGTAATTAACATTCTAGCTGGCGGTGGATCATTGTTAACCTTACCTATGTTAATTTTTCTAGGCTTACCGCCTAATATTGCTAATGGAACGAATAGAATAGCCATTATCATTCAAAATATTTTTGCTGTAAAAGGTTTTCAAAGTAAGGGTATTAGTACCTTTCCTTTTAGTATTTATCTCGCAATTCCTGCAACCATTGGAGCTATTATTGGAGCTATTGTAGGAGTAAAAATAGAAGGAGAACTTTTTAATAAAATATTAGGGGTTATCATGATGATTATTGTAGCATATATGGTTTTTAAACCCAAAACTACCTTAAAAGATACCTCAGAAAGAAGTACAGGAAAATACTTTTGGTTGAGTATCATCGCCTTTTTTTTTGTGGGTTTATACGGAGGTTTTATACAAGCTGGTGTTGGATTTATTATTCTATTAGCCTTGTCAAGCATCAACCATATCTCTTTAGTAAAAAGTAATGCTATTAAAGTGTTTGTAGCACTTATTTACTCCCTAGCTGCTGTTGCCATTTTTGCATACAATGATCTTATTAATTGGACCTATGGATTGATTCTTTCTCTGGGAAATGCCACTGGAGGTTGGGTCATGAGTCGATGGTCAGTAAAAAAAGGGGACGGATTCGTAAAAAAAGCCTTAATTATTATGGTAATAGCAATGGCAATAAAACTATGGTTTCCTAATTTTTATAGTATCTTAGCTAATAAACTTTTAGATTTTTTTAATGGCGTTTAATTCATTTGGAAATTTATTAAAACTGACGACTTTTGGAGAGTCTCATGGAAATACTATGGGAGGAATTATAGATGGGTTTCCAGCAGGTGTTTCTATTGATCTAGGCGCTGTTCAAAACGAATTAAACAGAAGAAAACCTGGACAATCTAAGATTGTTACCCAGCGAAAAGAACCCGATACTGTAGAATTTATATCAGGAATTTTTAAGGGCAAAACTACAGGGACGTCTATTGGATTTCAAATTAAAAATACAAACCAAAAGTCTCACGATTATTCTCACAATACTGACGTATATAGACCTTCGCACGCTGATTTTACCTATGATAAAAAATTTGGTATTAGAGATTATCGAGGTGGGGGTCGTTCTTCTGCTAGAGAAACTGCCAATTGGGTGGTTGCTGGTGCGCTTGCAAAACAATTAATTTCTTTTATATCCATCAATGCCTACACCTCCTCTGTCGGTGAATTATCGATGGAAAAAGAGTATCAACAGCTAGATTTTTCAAAAACCGAATCCAATATAGTTCGATGTCCAGATGAAAAAATGGCCCATAAAATGATTGACAAAATCAAAGAAATTCGAAAACAAGGAGACACCATTGGAGGTACTATTAGTTGCGTAGTTCAAAATATGCCTGTGGGCTTAGGAGAACCCATATTTAAAAAACTACATGCAGAGCTAGGAAAAGCAATGTTATCAATCAACGCAGTAAAAGGTTTTGAGTTTGGAAGTGGATTTAAAGGCACTACAATGAAAGGTAGTGAACACAATGATATTTTTAACACAGATGGTTCAACCCAAACCAATCTTTCTGGAGGGATACAAGGTGGTATTAGTAATGGAATGGATATCTATTTTAGAGTAGCATTTAAACCTGTTGCAACTATCATGCAAAACCAAGATACCATCAATTCTAAAGGAGAGGAAACTGAAATCATGGGAAAAGGAAGACACGATCCTTGTGTAGTACCAAGGGCTGTCCCTGTGGTTGAAGCTCTTACAGCCCTTGTTCTGGCTGATTTTTGGTTACTTAACAAAACTAGAAAGATCTAACAAACTATCTCTTTACTAGGTTTTATCTTTTTTAAGGTCATTTTTGTTCTAAACTTAGAGTCTTTTTTATTTATATTTATGGTAACTATTTAAAAAATGAATTCTAAAATAAGAGTTATTTTATTGTTTTTTGTACTCAGTTACTCTTATGTTCAATCACAAGAATATCGATATACAGAAACTCTTTTTTCTTCATCATTGATTACAGAAAATGTCGTTTACCACACTGCTCTCAATTTAAATGCTCCGTATCTTATAGAAAGTAATACTACCAATGAAGATTTGAAAATGGATATTTACGTCCCTGAAGGAGATACAAATAGTCTTAGGCCTGCGATTATTTTTGCGCATTCAGGTGGGTTTCTTACAGGAGATAAAAATCATGACGATATGATGGCTTTTTGTGATTCTTTATCTAAAAAAGGCTATGTAACAGCCACTATAAACTATCGATTAGGATTTTATCCAATTACCAATGCAAATATGCATGGAACAAGAGCAGTCTACAGAGGAATACAAGATGGTATGGCTGCAGTAAGATATATGAGAGCCAATGCGAGTACTTATAACATAGATTCTGAAAAAATTTATTTTGTTGGTAGTAGTGCAGGATCCTTTATTGGTCTGCACAGTATATACATGGATGATGATGAGATTCCCTCTGAAGTAGGATCTGTTTCATATACAAATACCGTTCCTCCATTTAATCATATAGCACCAGATCTAGGACCTCTAAATATTGGAGAGCATCTTACTTTTAATGGACAACCAAATGCACTTGTCTCTTTATGGGGAGCGATACAAAATCCTACTATTATAGGTAACAATAATGACAAGCCTGTATTTCTTATCCATGGAGGCGATGATTCAGTAGTTCCTTTTGAAATAGGGCCTCCTTTTAACTATACGGCTCTAGACGATACTTATGGAAGTAATGAAATTAATAATAGGCTTGATGAGTTAGAAATTACCAATAAAGAAACATATTTTGTCCCTGATGGAGAGCATGAGTTTTATGGAACGGATAATGGAACTTGGAGCAATGGTACTAGTGGTAATGAGTATTGGGATATTGTTTTTGAAAAAATTACCACTTTTTTATGGGAACAACACAAACCAACTGCAAATTTTCAGTATCAGCAAGGTGATGGAAATTTAACTAGTGAATATACGGTTGATTTTTTTGACCAAAGTTCTGGAGCAACGAGTTGGTTATGGGACTTTGGTGATGGAAACATGAGCACAGAACAAAATCCAAGTCATAC
>CATISV010000025.1 GCA_949541125.1 Flavobacterium sp. SCGC AAA160-P02 | reverse complement strand
GATGGAAATTTAACTAGTGAATATACGGTTGATTTTTTTGACCAAAGTTCTGGAGCAACGAGTTGGTTATGGGACTTTGGTGATGGAAACATGAGCACAGAACAAAATCCAAGTCATACTTACGAAGATTTAGGATTGTATCAAGTAACTCTTTATGTTGAGAATGATGTTTTAAGTTGGGATGAAATCACAATTGAAATCTACACAGCTCTTTCAACTACAGAAAATGAATTAATAGACTTTAGTTATTTTCCAAATCCAACAATAGACCATCTTTATTTTTCATTTGAAGATCAATATTCTTCTATTAGAATTCAATTATATGACGTAAAAAGTCAATTGATTCAGGAAGAGACCTTTTATAACTCAAAAGATATTCTATTTCAAATACAGGATGTTGCTAATGGGATTTATTTTGTTTTAGTTACAAAAGATAATAAAACCTTTCCTTTAAAAATTTTTAAGAAATAAAACTATATACAAAAAAACCCAAAATAATTATTTTGGGTTTTTAAATTTATGCTTCACCAGGTGTTCCAAAATTCATCGGAATTGGTGGCTGTTCATAGTCTTTAATCTCACCATGAGCTTTTTCAAATTTTGAAACATTATCTGCAAGTGCCTTTGTTAAACGTTTCGCATGTTGAGGAGTCAAGATAATTCTAGACTTTACCTTCGCTTTAGGAATACCGGGCATCATTGTAATAAAATCAACGATAAACTCAGAAACTGAATGGTTAATAATGGCCAGATTAGAATAGGTGCCTTGTGCTACAGATTCATCTAACTCAATATTAATTTGCCCACTTTTATTTTGATCTTCAGCCATGATTTTACATATTAAAACTTTCTTCGATTTCTTCTTTAGGACCAACAATTAAGTGATCGTAGGCTCTAATACCAGTACCTGCTGGTATTTTCTTTCCTACGATAACATTTTCTTTTAATCCTTCTAAATGATCTACCTTACCATTAACAGCAGCTTCATTCAATACTTTTGTTGTTTCCTGGAAAGACGCTGCAGAAATAAACGATTTTGTTTGAAGTGAAGCTCTTGTAATTCCTTGTAAAACTTGTTCGGCTGTAGCTGGTTGTGCATCCCGGGCAGCAACTAAATTCTGGTCATTTCTGCGTAATAGAGAATTTTCATCTCTTAATTGACGAGCAGAAATTATTTGACCCGCTTTTATGTTTTCTGAATCACCAGAATCTTCAACTACTTTCATCCCATAAATAGCATCATTTTCTTTAATAAAGTCATTCTTATGAATCAATTGATTTTCTAAAAATAATGTATCTCCAGAATCTATAATTCTTACCTTACGCATCATTTGACGAACAACAACTTCAAAGTGTTTGTCATTAATTTTCACTCCTTGTAAACGATATACGTCTTGAATTTCATTTACCAAGTATTGCTGAACAGCAGAGGGTCCTTTGATTCTAAGAATATCTACTGGAGTAACCGCTCCATCAGATAGGGGCATCCCCGCTTTAATAAAGTCATTTTCTTGAACTAAAATTTGATTTGAAAGTTTAATCAAATACTTTCTGATCTCTCCAGTTTTAGATTCAACAATAATTTCTCTATTACCTCTTTTAATTTTACCAAAAGAAACCACACCGTCTACCTCAGATACAACTGCTGGGTTTGATGGGTTACGTGCTTCAAATAATTCCGTAACTCTTGGAAGACCCCCAGTTATATCTCCAGCCTTACCTGATTTACGAGGAATCTTAACCAAAATTTTCCCACTTTCAACAGAATCTCCGTCTTCAATCATTAAATGAGCTCCAACTGGCAAACTATAAGAACGTAAAGCATTACCGTCATTATCTTCAATAATTAAAGAGGCTATAATTTTCTTATTCTTAGAATCTGTAATTACTTTCTCTTGGAAACCAGTTTGTTCATCTATTTCAACTTGATAGTTAACACCTTGCTCTAAATTATCAAACTTAACTTTCCCTGCGAATTCAGAAACAATTACCCCATTGAATGGATCCCACTGACATATGATTTGACCTTTCTTAATAGATCTGATATTTTTATTAAAAATTACAGAACCATAAGGGATAATATTTGTACTGAGTGTAATACCAGTCTTTTTATCAATAACTTTAATCTCTGCTGTTCTAGAGATTACTATATCAATCTCTTTACCATCATTATCTTTTCCTACAACAGTTCTTAAATCATCAATCACTACTTTACCATCATGTTTGGCCACAAGTTTATTATCTTCAGAAATATTTCCAGCAACACCTCCAACATGGAAAGTTCTCAAGGTTAACTGAGTACCAGGTTCTCCAATTGATTGAGCTGCGATAACTCCAACAGCTTCACCAATTTGAACATTTTTACGAGTTGATAAACTTTGTCCATAACATTTTACACAAATTCCTCTCAGAGATTCACAAGTTAATGGAGATCTTACTTGAACTAAATCCAATTCAGAAGCATCAATAGATTGAGCAATTTCCGGAGTAATAATCTCTCCTGCACCTACCAGTAAATCATCATTTAATGGATGATATACATCTTGTAGTGCCACTCTTCCTTCAATTCTATCACCTAAAGGTTCTATAATCTCATCATTTTTCTTCAAAGGAGTTACATCAATACCTCTTAATGTACCACAATCATGTTCGTTAATAATTACATCTTGAGAAACATCAACTAAACGACGTGTTAAGTAACCTGCATCGGCAGTTTTTAATGCTGTATCAGCAAGCCCTTTTCTAGCACCGTGAGTAGAAATAAAGTATTCTAATATTGATAATCCTTCTTTAAAGTTAGAAAGAATTGGATTTTCAATGATTTCTCCACCACCTGCAGTAGATTTTTTGGGTTTTGCCATTAATCCACGCATTCCTGTCAACTGACGAATCTGTTCTTTAGAACCCCTTGCTCCAGAATCTAACATCATATACACGGAGTTGAATCCTTGTTGATCTTCTCGTAAACGTTTCATGGATAGTTCAGTCAATTGATTGTTTGTTCTACCCCATATGTCAATTACTTGATTGTAACGCTCTTTCTGGGTTAACATACCCATATTATAATTCATTACGATACCGTCAACTTCTTTATTCGCTTCGGTAATCATTGATCGTTTTTCTTCTGGAATAATGATGTCTCCTAAACTGAAAGATAAACCACCTTGAAAGGCAAATTTATATCCCATGTTTTTAATTTCATCCAAGAATTTTCCAGTTCCAGGTATATCTGTAGCTTTTAAAATTCGACCAATAATTCCTCGTAAGGATTTTTTTGTTAAAACTTCATTAATGTATCCTGCTGCTTCAGGAACAACTTCATTAAATAAAACTCTACCAACAGTTGTTTCGATGATTTTATTAACTGAATTTCCTTCTGCGTCAATATCATTAGTTTTTACTTTAATTGCTGCATTTAATTCAACCTTTTCTTCATTAAAAGCTATCGTAACCTCCTCAGGAGAATAGAAAGTTAAGCCTTCTCCCTTAACAGGAACTTCTTTGGTTGATTTTCTTTCTTTGGTCATGTAGTAAAGACCCAATACCATATCCTGAGATGGAACAGTAATAGGGGCACCATTTGCAGGATTTAAAACATTGTGAGATGCCAGCATTAATAGTTGAGCTTCCAAAATAGCTTCAGGCCCTAATGGTAAATGAACTGCCATTTGATCTCCATCAAAATCTGCATTAAATGCAGTACATACTAAAGGATGCAATTGAATAGCTTTCCCTTCAATTAGTTTGGGTTGAAATGCCTGAATACCTAAACGATGTAAGGTAGGAGCACGATTTAACAGAACAGGATGTCCTTTGATTACATTTTCCAAAATATCCCAAACAACTGGCTCTTTGCGATCAATAATTTTCTTCGCAGATTTTACTGTTTTTACAATCCCTCTTTCAATCAATTTACGAATGACAAAAGGCTTATAGAGTTCAGCGGCCATATCTTTTGGAATACCACATTCAGATAGCTTTAATTCTGGACCTACAACAATCACCGAACGTGCAGAATAATCAACACGTTTTCCTAAAAGATTTTGACGAAAACGACCTTGTTTTCCTTTTAAAGAATCTGATAATGACTTCAATGGTCTATTAGATTCTGTTTTTACTGCTGAAGATTTTCGTGTATTGTCGAATAAAGAATCTACAGATTCTTGCAACATTCTTTTTTCATTACGTAAAATAACCTCAGGAGCTTTAATCTCCATTAATCTTTTTAAACGATTATTTCTAATAATGACTCTACGATATAAATCATTTAAATCAGAGGTAGCAAATCTACCTCCATCTAATGGAACCAATGGACGTAATTCAGGCGGTATTACCGGAATTACTTTCATAATCATCCATTCTGGTTTATTTTCTCTGTTCTTTTGAGAATCTCTAAAAGCTTCAACAACATTTAATCTTTTTAAGGCCTCTGCTTTTCTTTGTTTTGATGTTTCAGTATTTGCTTTATGCCTTAATTGATATGACAACTCATCTAAATCAATACGAGCTAATAAATCAATTAAACATTTTGCTCCCATTTTAGCAATAAATTTATTGGGATCAGAATCATCTAAATACATATTCTCTTGAGGAAGGGTATCTATAATGTCTAAATATTCTTCTTCAGTTAAGAAATCCATTTTTTGTAACGGCTCTCCTTCAATATTTTTTGCAATACCGGGTTGAATTACAACATATCTTTCATAGTAGATAATCATATCTAACTTCTTGGAAGGTAATCCTAGCAGGTATCCCATTTTGTTTGGTAATGATCTGAAATACCAGATATGAGCTACAGGAACTACCAAATTAATGTGCCCTACTCTATCTCTTCGTACTTTCTTTTCTGTTACTTCTACACCACATCGATCACAAACGATTCCTTTGTAACGGATTCTCTTATATTTACCACAAGCACATTCAAAGTCTTTAACAGGACCAAAAATACGCTCACAGAATAATCCGTCTCGTTCGGGTTTGTGGGTTCGATAATTAATAGTTTCTGGTTTTAACACCTCCCCTTTAGAAGTCTCTAAAATAGATTCTGGTGATGCTAAACCAATTGAGATTTTGTTAAACTTT
>CATISV010000024.1 GCA_949541125.1 Flavobacterium sp. SCGC AAA160-P02 | reverse complement strand
TCAGGGTTGTATTTGATTAGTATAAATGCTGATGGTAAAATAGGAACTCAACGATTTATTAAGAAATAAATAAAGTTACTAAAACCGATTGATTATCTCGATCTGTTTTTTTTTGACTTTTTTACGTTAAATTCGTACTCTAAATTCATTTTAAGCTAAGATTGATGAATTATATACTTTTTGATGGAGACCTAAGAAACGCATTGCTTCCATTTACCTATACAAGACCTTTTGCAGATATAAGAATAGGAATTTTAACCCTTAGAGACAAATGGGAAAAACACCTGGGATTAACCACCTCAACCATTACTGAAGAATACCTGGAGGATAAGTATCCAATGGTTGAACTAGAGGAAAACATTCTAATCAATGCTTCTTTTATACCGACTAAAAAACTTATAGATAAGCTTAAAGCATTAACAAAGAATCAAGCTATTTTTCAAGGAGAAGAGCGTATTGCATTTTTTACTTCCGATACACAAGAGGAAGTAGATTTTGATTCTTACGAACACATTGAATATGAAGATGATCTGATACAAATAAAAAATACTTGCGATATTTTTTCATTCAATGAGCAAGCGATTCAAGCTGATTTTGAATTGATTACAGATGGAAAAAAATCTCAACCAATCCCAGAGGGAGTTCAGGCAATTCACAAAGAAAATATTTTTATTGAAGAAGGTGCCACTGTTTTATTTTCTTCGCTAAATGCTTCAGATGGTCCTATTTACATTGGAAAAGGGGCAGAAATAATGGAGGGTTGTTTAGTGAGAGGTCCATTTGCAATGTGCGATCATTCTGTGTTAAAAATGGGAGCCAAAGTCTATGGAGCAACCACTTTAGGCCCCTATTGTAAGGTAGGAGGAGAAGTCAGTAATTCTGTATTATTTGGCTATTCAAACAAAGGACATGAAGGTTTTCTAGGGAATTCTGTGATTGGTGAATGGTGCAATCTTGGAGCCGATACGAATACCTCAAATTTAAAAAACAATTATGCTGAAGTAAAACTGTGGAATTACCAGGCCAATAAATTTACAAAAACAGGCTTGCAATTTTGTGGCTTGATGATGGGAGATCATTCTAAATGTGGAATCAATACCATGTTTAACACCGGAACGGTAGTTGGTGTCAGTACTAATATCTTTGGTAGTGGATTTCCTAGAAATTTTATACCATCTTTTAGTTGGGGCGGTGCTTCTGGTTTTACAAGCTATCAATTAAAAAAAGTGTTTGAGGTAACTAAAGTTGTTATGGAAAGAAGAGGTATAGAGTTCTCAGAAAAAGAAAAACAGATTCTAGAATATATTTTTAAAGAAACTTCTACAAATAGAAATTATTGATATTATCTCTGTGACATCTTTAGTTCCTAAAAAATATAATTAATAAAGATAATTGTGTCTAATTAATTCCTAAAAATGATATTGGCATAACAATTGAACAATTTATTGAATATAAATACTAGTTATATTTATATGTTGTTGGTTTTCAATATTTTAAATAAAAAATCAATATGATATGATCTTTTTTAGAAAGAATAAATGTCATATTGACAGATATACGACCTATGAGTAAATCAAAAATTATAAGCTTAGACAATTTGTCGCTATCCAATATATTGAATGAAGATTCGGAATTAATTCCACTAATGACTCCAGAAGATGAGGAAATTATTAATAGTGAAGATATTCCTAAAATTCTTTCCATATTACCCCTCAGAAATACAGTCTTATTTCCTGGTGTTGTTATTCCTATTTCTGCAGGAAGAGATAAATCTATTCAGTTGATTAATGATGCAAATAAAAGTGACAAAGTTATTGGAGTTGTTGCCCAAAAAGATGAAGATATAGAAGAACCCACTTCTGAAGATATATACAAAACAGGGGTTGTTGCTCAAATTTTACGAGTTTTAAAAATGCCTGATGGAAATATAACTGTTATCATTCAAGGGAAGAAACGTTTTGAAATCAATGAAATGATTCAAGAACAACCTTACTTAAAAGCAAAAGTTCAAGAGGCCAAAGAGGATAAATATATCGATGATGAAAAAGAGTTTGGAGCAATCATAGAATCTGTTAAAGATCAAGCGTTGGAAGTTATTAAGGAAAACCCAATGTTGCCATCTGAAGCTTCTTTTGCAATCAAAAATATTCAAAGTGATTCCTTTTTGGTCAACTTTATTTCATCAAATATGGAATTAAGTGTATTGCAGAAACAGGTTATTTTAGAAAAAGATAATTTAAAAGAGCGTGCTTTATTGACTCTCAAAAACCTTAATAAAGAACTTCAAAAATTGCAATTACGCAATGATATTCAGTCTAAAACACGTTCAGACTTAGACAAACAGCAGCGGGAATATTATTTAAATCAGCAATTAAAAACAATCCAAGAAGAATTAGGGGGTGTCAATAACGATGCTGAGTTAGATGAAATGCGTATCAAGGCAAAATCTAAGAAGTGGACAAAAGAAGTAGAAAAAACCTTTACGAAGGAATTGGCCCGTCTCAGAAGAATGAACCCTCAGATGGCAGAATATGGTGTTCAGCGAAATTACCTAGAATTAATGTTAGAATTGCCTTGGGGAGAATTTTCTGAAGATCAATTCAATTTAAAACGAGCAATTAAAATTCTTGATAGAGATCATTTCGGATTGGAAAAAGTGAAAGAACGGATCATAGAACATTTGGCAGTTTTAAAATTAAGAGGAGATATGAAATCTCCAATTATATGTCTATATGGACCTCCAGGTGTTGGAAAAACTTCCTTAGGAAAATCAGTTGCAGAATCCCTTGGACGTAAATATGTTAGGATGTCATTAGGCGGTTTAAGAGACGAGGCTGAAATTCGTGGTCATCGAAAAACCTATATAGGAGCTATGCCAGGTCGTTTAATCCAGAATATAAGAAAAGCAGGAACTTCAAATCCGGTTTTTGTTCTAGATGAGATTGATAAATTAGGACAAGGTCATCAAGGAGATCCTTCCTCTGCAATGTTAGAAGTATTGGATCCAGAACAAAATACAGAATTTTATGACAATTATCTGGAAGTAGGTTATGATTTATCAAAGGTGTTATTCATTGCAACTGCAAATAATATAGGTCAAATTCCTTGGGCTTTACGGGACAGAATGGAAATCATTAATGTTACTGGATATACTATAGAAGAAAAAGTTGAAATTGCAAAAAGACACTTATTACCTAAACAATTAAAAGAACATGGACTATCGGAAAAAGAAATTAAATTAGGAAAATCTCAGATAGAAAAAATTGTTGAGGGATATACTCGAGAATCTGGAGTACGTGGATTGGAAAAACAACTTGCAAAAGTGGTCCGTTTTGCTGCCAAGTCTATAGCTTTAGAAGAAGAATACAATATTGAAATAACTAATGAGGACTTAGAAACTATTTTAGGTGCTCCGAGATTAGAACGAGATAAATATGAAAACAATCATGTTGCTGGAGTAGTCACAGGATTAGCTTGGACAAGTGTTGGTGGAGATATTCTATTTATTGAATCTATTTTATCGAAAGGAAAGGGAACATTATCCATAACAGGAAATTTAGGAAAAGTAATGAAAGAGTCTGCAACGATAGCATTGCAATATATTAAGGCAAATGCAGATAGTTTTGATATAGACCCTGAGATTATAGACAACTATGATGTTCATATCCATGTTCCAGAGGGTGCGACACCAAAAGATGGACCAAGCGCAGGTATTACGATGTTGACTTCTTTGGTGTCTGCGTATACACAACGTAAAGTCAAAAGTAGATTGGCGATGACTGGAGAAATCACTTTACGAGGAAAAGTTCTTCCTGTTGGTGGTATTAAAGAGAAAATTTTAGCGGCTAAAAGAGCGAATATTAAAGAGATAATTCTTTGCCAAGAGAATGAAAAAGATATCCTTGAAATTAAGAAAAGTTATTTAAGAGGGTTGAAGTTTCATTATGTCAATGAGATGACTGAAGTTCTTGATCTTTCACTTATGAAACATCGTGTTAAGAACGCAAAAAAATTAGCTTAAAAACGCTTTTATTGATTTAGTAAGCGCTTGTATAGTTGAACTGTTTCTTTTACGGTATCATCAATATGGTATTTGCTTTCAATACGCTTCTTCGCATTGATTCCCATTTGAGTTCTTAATTCATTGTTGTTGATTAAGGTAGAAATTGCTTTTCCAATGGCTTTTGGGTTTTTGATAGGAGTAATGATACCACAGGTCTCATCAATCAATTCTGTACAACCTCCAGCATCGGTCATTACAATTGGTTTTCCAAGACACATGGCTTCACTAATAGCTCTACCAAAACCTTCTTCAAGTGAAGTTTGAACATAAATATCGATTCCTTTTAAAATTGAAATTACATCGGCTCTATGTCCTAAGAGGTGAATTTTTGTTGCGATTGGACTTTTTTCTTTACTTTTTTTAAAAAAAGAAATATCTGTTTTTTCACCAATCAATATATAATGAACGTTCTTTGTTGTTTCTAAATAATGGGAGGATTCAAGAAAATATTTTGTTCCTTTAATTTTTCGATGATTACCAACCAGACAGACTACTAATGCGTCTTTTGGAATTCCAAATTCTGAGATATCTTTTTTAGGAATATTTTCAAACCATTTTGATGTATACCCTTTGTAAATTTTTACAGTTTTATTTTTATATTTTCCAAGAAGTTGTTTTGTCACGTGATTATATACAAACTGACTATTACAAATAATAGCATCTAAAGTTGGATTAAGATAGGTCAAGTAAGAACTAGGATCATACCAATGTAAACTCCCTGAACCAAAATATATTACAGATCTAACCGAAGTATTTTTTATAGCCATTAACCCACTTCTTGCAGATTTACCATCCACAAAATGAACCAAATCTATTTGATATTCTTGGATAATTTTTTTGAAATCTTTCATATAGGAACGGTCTATTCTTTTTACAGGAAAAACCATTTCATATTTAATTTTTAACCCTTTTAAATACGTTTCTACCTTTTCAGAAAAGTGACCAATTAAAAGGATATCAATTCCTTGTTTATGAAGTCCAGCTACTAATTCTAATTGTGCTTGTTGAGAGACATATGACTCGTTTCCTTTTATGACAAATAGAATTTTCATCACTTATATATTTTCTTTGATTGATTCCAGAATAGATCCATTTCAGATAAAGACATCTCTGTTAATTTTTTTCCTTCTTTTTGTGCAGCTTGTTCTAGATATTGAAAGCGATCAATAAATTTTTTATTTGTTTTTTCTAGAGCATTCTCTGGGTTTACTCCTATAAATCTCGCATAATTGACCATCGAGAATAAAACATCTCCAAATTCAGATTCAATACCTTCTTTATTTCCCTTTTCTAATTCAGTATTTAACTCTGAAAGTTCTTCTTGGACCTTTTTCCAAACTTGATAAGGTTCCTCCCAATCAAAACCAACTCCAGAAACTTTATCTTGAATTCTATTGGATTTTACCATAGCTGGCAGACTTTTTGGAACACCTTCTAAAACAGATTTTTTTCCTTCTTTAAGTTTTATTTTTTCCCAATTTTTTTTGACTTCTTCCTCGTCTTTTACTTCCAAGTCATCATATATATGAGGATGGCGGTCAATTAATTTATCTGAAATAGAATTGGTTACATCAGCAATGTCGAAAGACTTTGTCTCTGAGCCTATTTTGGCATAAAAAATAATATGTAATAGTAAATCTCCTAATTCCTTTTTGATTTCTTCAAGATTGTTATCTAAAATAGCATCAGCTAGCTCATAAGTTTCCTCTATAGTGAGATGTCGAAGGGATTCAAAGGTTTGTTTTTTATCCCATGGGCACTTCTCGCGAAGTTCATCCATAATAGTCAACAAACGGTCAAAAGCCTTTAATTGCTGTTTTCTAGAATTCATTTACACGTCTTCTGCATTTTCTTTTGAAGCTTCAATTTTAGAAAAATCTAATCCAACCTTTATCAATATATTATACCACTGTAACACTTTCTTTATATTTGAAATATAAACCCGTTCTTGATCATATTCTGGCAACACCTCAGAAAAATAGGCGGCTAATGTGCTTCCACTTTCTTTATGACTAATGGTCATTTTACCCTCTGTTTTTTTAAAAATTGATTTAAAAACCTCAAGTAACGGAATTTCACTTTCGTAAGTGAAAATTGCAATATTCTCAAGTAAACTTATTTGATTCATAGAATGAACAGGAAATCGCTTTTTGTCTTGAAAAGATTCTACGATACATCCTGATTTTGTTTGAGAGATGATTTGAAATAATCCAGGTTTTTTAGAAATGGAAATAATTTTATGATACTCCATTATTTATTTTTTAAATTAGGAAAACGCATTCGATAATTAGCATTTATTTTCCCTTGAGAAATTTTTTCTAATTTCTTTTTTAAAATTCTTTTTTTTAATGAGGATATATTATCGGTAAATAAAATTCCCTCAAGGTGGTCGTATTCGTGTTGAAAAACACGAGCAGCTAATCCATTTAAGGTATCGGAATGTTTGTTGAAATTTTCATCAAAATATTCAAATCTTACAGATTCCTGTCTGTAAATATCTTCCCTAATATCAGGAATACTAAGGCAACCCTCGGAAAAAGCCCACTCTTCTCCTTCTTCTTCCAAGATTATTGGATTGATAAACACTTTATTAAAGTTTTTTAACTGTTCTTTTTCTTGTGTGCTTAGCTCACTATCTTCTGCAAAAGGAGAGGCGTCAATTACAAAAACACGGATAGATTTACCAATTTGAGGAGCCGCTAAACCAACCCCATTAGCATTGTACATAGTTTGTTTCATATTAGCAATCAATTCTTTTAAGTTTGGGTAATCTTTGCTAATTTCTGAAGCAACTTTTCTTAAAACAGGATCTCCATATGCAACAATTGGTAAAATCATAAACAGGTTAAAATTCTATTAATTTTTGGCAAAAGTACGAAGAATGCAATATTTAGAAAACTTATTTACTGTATAAATACGTTTGAAGAATAATTGTAGCACTTATCTCATCTACAATGCCTTTATTTTTTCTTTGTTTCTTTTTTAGGCCACTATCAATCATTGTTTGAAATGCCATCTTAGATGTAAATCGTTCATCAATTCGAATGACAGGAATATTCCTGAAGTGATTTTTAAGAGAAGTTAAAAATTTAAGAATATGTTTTTCGCTTTCACTATTAGTACTGTCCATTTGTAATGGTTTTCCTACAATAAATAATTCAACACTTTCCTTACTTGTATATTCTTTAAGAAAGTCTAATAGGTTTTTTGTATCAACAGAGGTAAGACCAGAGGCAATAATTTGCAACTCATCTGTGATGGCTAAGCCCGTTCTTTTTTCTCCAAAATCAATTGCTAAAATCCTTCCCATTTATTGATATATTTTACAAAAATAATGATTTTAAATATCAAAAATATTTATGTTTAAAAAATGTATCTTCGCAATATTGAGAAGAATTGTGAGTTATCTTTGTGGTTAGATAAAAGCTGAAAATTTAATATAATTGAAATTATTAATTTAATGAATTCGTTACAAGAAACTATAGAAAATGTATGGAAAGACAGGGAGCTTTTAAAAGAAAAAAAGACCATCAATGCTATCAGAGAAGTGATTAATTTATTGGATAATGGAAACATTCGGGTTGCTGAACCCAAAGAAGAAGATTGGCAAGTAAATGAATGGATAAAAAAAGCAGTTGTTCTATATTTTCCAATACAAAAAATGGAAACTTTAGAGGCAGGAATTTTTGAATACCATGACAAAATTCCATTAAAAAGAAATTTTAAATCAAAAGGAATAAGAGTAGTTCCTAATGCAGTAGCCAGGTATGGTTCTTATATTTCATCAGGAACCATCTTAATGCCAAGTTATGTAAATATCGGTGCTTATGTCGACGAAGGAACTATGGTAGATACATGGGCTACGGTTGGAAGCTGTGCTCAAATAGGGAAGAATGTACATTTGTCTGGAGGTGTTGGAATTGGAGGTGTTTTAGAACCTTTACAAGCCTCCCCAGTTATCGTTGAAGATGGAGCATTTATTGGATCTCGTTCTATCGTTGTTGAAGGTGTAAGAATTGGTAAAGAAGCTGTTTTAGGAGCGAATGTGGTTTTAACCATGAGTACAAAAATAATAGATGTTAGCGGTAATGAATCAAAGGAAATTAATGGGAAAATACCTGAAAGAAGTGTTGTGATACCAGGGAGTTATACAAAAAAATTTAAGGCAGGAAGCTACCAGGTTCCTTGTGCTTTAATTATTGGAAAAAGAAAAGAAAGTACCAACAAAAAAACATCGTTAAATGATGCATTACGTGAATATAATGTTGCTATTTAAAAGAAAGCTCTATGACAAAGATTACAGCAATAATCCCAACCTTTAACGAGCAAGAAAGAATTAAAAATTCTCTAAATTCTGCTCAATTTGCGGATGAGGTTATTGTTATTGATTCCTTCAGTACAGATGATACTATTTCAATAGTTAAAAAATCAAATGCAATTTTACTACAACGAAAGTTTGATAATTTTTCAAAACAAAAAAATTATGCAATTCAACACGCGTCTTTCGATTGGATTGTCTGGATTGATGCTGACGAAGTTTTAACAAAGGATCTTCAGCAAGAAATAAAAGATGCAGTTGAAAACCCAAAAGAAAATGTGGGATTTTATATGTACAGAATCTTTTTCTTCAAAGGGAAGAAAATGCGCTTCACTGGAACACAAAATGATAAATTAATTAGGTTGTTTAATAGAAAGTATTGTCATTATGAAGGAATTGTTCATGAAAAAATTATAGCTAAAGGAAAACTAGGAGTATTAAAAAATAAAATTTTACATTATTCCTATATTAGTTTTGATAAATATATCGTCAAATTAAACCAACATTCAGCTCTAAAAGCTCAAGAATTATACAATAAAGGATTGATAATAACACCTTTTCACCTTATCATTAAACCAATTGCACGCTTTATCAAACATTATTTTATTAAGCTAGGAATATTAGACGGTTTCTACGGTTTTATTATTTCATTTGCTCTTTCTTATGGTGTTTTAGTGAGATATATTAAACTTTGGAATTTAAAACAGAAGGATAAATAATATGCTAGCCCCAAAAAATAAGGTTGATGTTTCCATCATTATTGTAAATTATAAGAGTTGGAATCATCTAAGAAATTGTTTGGATTCTATACAGGATTTGCGTGATTTGTCCTTTATTTTTGAAACAATAGTTATTGATAACCATTCCAACGACGGAAATTTAAATTCTTTTTCTAGCCAATTCCCAGAGGTTGATTTTTTTTTAAATTCGAGAAACAATGGATTTGCCAATGGATGTAATTTTGGTGCCTCTAAAGCTCTAGGAGATTATTTTTTATTCTTAAATCCTGATACCATAGTTAATGCAACTGCATTGGAAGAAATATTTCATGTTACCAAAAGGAATCCATCCATTGGAATTTCCTCTTGTTTACAAAAGAAAGAGTCTGGATCTTATGAAAAAATAATGAAAATATTTCCAAGGATTACAACCCTTTTTGGGTTTTCTAGAGCTTTTTTTTCACTATTTAAAAACACAGCCACATCTCAAAAAAAAATTGTATACCCAGATTGGGTATCTGGCTCTTTAGTTTTTATCAGTAGACAATGGTTTGAAAAAATCAATGGATGGAACGAAGACTACTGGATGTATTATGAGGATGTTGACTTATGTAAAAAGATATATCAATTAAATGGTAAAGTAGCTGTATTAACCTCCAAAGAAATTATTCATAAACATGGTGGAGCCTCAAGAATCAATATAAAAACATCCTCCATAACAAAAACAGAAGTTCAGATATCTAAACATGTTTATGTTCAAAACCATTTTAAAGGAATTGAACGAATCGTATCTCATTTTTTATTAATAATTAATAATATTTTAATAAAAGCAATCTTTGCCACATTGGGAGTTTTCTTGTTTTTTATTCCCAAAATGAGATTAAATGTATATTTGTTTATTAAAATCATCCATTATTATTTTTCAAGTTTGATTAAAGGAAGCTGGTTAAGTGGCAATTCAACAAATTCAATAAGATAGAATTATGAATACTCATATTAAGAAAAATAAATACTATGCAAATAGTAGACCCGAAATGCTACAATTTATTCCAATACATGCTAAAAAAATATTGGAGGTAGGCTGTGCTCAGGGAAATTTTTCTGCTCAATTAATTAAAAATGGAGTTGAGACCTGGGGGAT
>CATISV010000023.1 GCA_949541125.1 Flavobacterium sp. SCGC AAA160-P02 | reverse complement strand
TTGGTTGATTCATATAAGTAGACCAATTTTCTCCAGCATCAAAAGACACTTGTGCTCCACCATCATCACCAATAATCATTCGTTGGTTGTCTTGGGGAGCAATCCATAAATCATGATGATCTCCATGAGGAGCATTATAAGTTTTGTATGTTTTTCCTCCGTCGGTAGACTTGTGATATCGAACATTTAAAACATAAAGAATATTTTCGTCTTGTGTGTCTGCATATAAACGACTATAATACCATGCGCGCTGGCGTAATTTACGTTCATTATTGATTAATTTCCATGTTTTCCCAGCATCTGTAGATTTGTAAACACCTCCTTCTTTATTTTCAATTAGTGCCCAAACAATATTGGAATTAGCAGAAGAAACGGTAACTCCACTAATTCCCCAAAGCCCTGAAGGCAAGCCCTTGTTGGTGGAAATATTCGTCCAAGTTTCACCTTCATCAGTACTTTTCCATAAAGCAGAACCATCTCCTCCACTTGAAAAACTATAAGGAGTTCTTCTAACATTCCAAGTTGTTGCATATAAAACTCTTGAATTATTGGGATCAATAATTAAATCAACAACCCCAGCATCTTTATTTGCAAATAATTTTTTACTCCAAGTTTTTCCCCCATTAGTTGATTTGTAAATTCCTCTTTCTGTAGAAGATTTATATAAATCTCCTAGGACTCCCGCAAACACAATATCTGGATTTTTTGGATGGATACGAATCCTTGGAATGTGTCTAGCATTTTTTAAACCCATATGTTCCCATGTTTTCCCTGCATTTACAGATTTCCAGATTCCATCTCCAGAAGAAACATTTCCTCGAACTGTTTTTTCTCCATTTCCAACATACATGACGTTGTGATCCCACTCACTTACAGCAATAGATCCAACAGATCCTCCAAAAAAACCATCAGAAATATTCTCCCAAGTATTCCCTGCATCCGTTGTTCTCCAAACACCTCCTCCGGTAGCACCGAAATAGAATAAATTTGCTTTTCCAACAACTCCAGCTACAGCAGCACTCCTACCTCCTCTGAATGGACCAATATTTCGCCATTTTGTGGCCTTATAATAATCCTCAGAATATTTGGTAGAATTCTTTTGAGCATTAACTTTGTGGTTTACAGAAAACAGAAGACATAGAAAAATTAAAAATATTTTTTTCATGGTAGTTTGTATTTGGAGTTTAAATGTAAGAATTTATAAATTGAGGAAAATTATTGATGAATATTTATCTAAAAGAAGTTAAAAATAAACAGATAGTAAAGGATGTTTTTATTGCTGGATCAAAGAGTGAATCTAATAGATTACTCATTTTGCAGAAGTTATTTCATGATATTACTATAAAAAATGTGTCAGATTCCGATGATACACACTTTTTACAAAAGGCATTATATTCTGAAGAATATACCATAAATATTGGGCATGCTGGAACTGCTATGCGGTTTTTAACTGCTTTTTATGCTTCACAAAAAAATAATGTAGTAGTTCTGTCTGGATCAGAAAGAATGCATAATCGTCCAATAAAAATTTTGGTAAAGGCTCTAAAAGATTTGGGAGCTGATATATCTTATGTTCAAAAAGAGGGGTACCCTCCCCTAAAAATTACAGGGAAGGAATTAACTAAAAGTAGGGTTCAGATTAGTGGAAATACAAGTAGTCAATATATCTCTGCTTTATTATTAATTGCTCCTAGCTTGAAAGAAGGATTACGGATTGATCTTCTTGGTGAAATTACTTCTGTACCTTATATAAATATGACCTTGTCTTTATTGCATAAATTGGGAATAGAAACATGCTTTGAAGATCAAATAATTCAAGTACAACCATTTAAAAACCTTGAACAACAGACTTTCGTTGTAGAATCTGATTGGAGTTCTGCTTCCTATTTCTACTCGATAGTTGCTTTTAGTGACATTGGATCGGAGATTAGATTATCTTCTTTTAAAAAAGAAAGTTTACAAGGAGATTCCGTTTTGGCTAATATTTATGAGTTTTTTGGTGTAAAAACTATTTTTGAGGAGAACACAATTTTACTGACAAAAGTTGAAGTACATCAGAAAGAATCGTTAATTCTAGATTTAAATAAAGCACCAGATATTGCCCAAACAGTAGCAGTGACATGTTTTGGGTTGGGTATTTCATGTGAATTAACAGGATTACATACCTTAAAAATTAAAGAAACAGACCGATTAGAAGCTTTACAAGTAGAACTGACAAAATTAGGAGCGATTATTTCAGTGAGTACACATAGTTTACAGATAAAGAGTAGTAAAAAAATAAATTCTAACATTTCTATAGAAACCTATAATGATCATAGAATGGCGATGTCATTTGCTCCTTTAGCAATGAGAACTTCCATTGAAATTTTAGATGCTGATGTGGTGACTAAATCCTATCGAAACTTTTGGAAAGATCTTCAACAAATTGGTTTTCAATCAAATTAATCTGTCAAACACTTGACAAGGCCTTCACACAAATCGTATATTTGCCGCCGTCACAATAAAATCTATATATGAAATTATCCCATTTTAATTTTGAATTACCAGAAGAACTATTAGCAGAATACCCGGCAGAACATAGAGATGAATCTCGTTTAATGGTTTTAAATCGTGAAGAACAAACAATAGAGCATAAAATGTTTAAAGATCTCATTGATTACTTTGATGAAGGTGATGTAATGATGTTAAACAATACCAAGGTTTTTCCAGCAAGAATGTTTGGAAATAAGGAAAAAACAGGAGCAAGGATTGAAGTGTTTTTGTTAAGAGAATTAAATGCTGAAAACAGATTGTGGGATGTTTTAGTTGATCCTGCAAGAAAAATTAGAATTGGGAATAAGTTGTTTTTTGGGGAAGAAAACAGTTTAGTTGCTGAAGTAATTGATAATACAACTTCCAGAGGGCGTACCTTACGTTTTTTATTCGATGGAGAATATGAAGAATTTAGATCAAAATTATTAGAACTCGGACAAACACCGTTACCTAAATATATTAAAAGAGAAGTAGAGCCTTCTGATGAAGAACGTTATCAAACCATTTTTGCAAAAAATGAAGGCGCAGTGGCAGCACCAACTGCAGGCTTACACTTTTCTAAGCATTTGATGAGGCGTCTTGAGATTAAAGGGGTAGATTTTGCCGAGATTACTTTGCATGTTGGTTTAGGGACATTTAGCCCTGTTGAAGTTGAGGATTTATCGAAACATAAAACTGATTCTGAGCAAATTATTATCCCTTCAGGAAGTGCAAATATTGTGAATAATGCAATTGAAAACAAAAGAAGAGTTTGTGCAGTTGGAACTACAGTAATGCGTACTGTAGAATCTTCTGTATCTGCTAGTGCTAGATTAAATAGTTATTCAGGTTGGACCAATAAATTTATTTTCCCCCCTTATGATTTTAGCATCGCAAACTCTATGATTACAAATTTTCATTCACCAAAATCTACGCTAATGATGATGGCAGCTGCGTTTGCTGGATATGACTTTTTATTAGAAGCCTATAAAACAGCGGTTAAGGAAAAGTATAGGTTCCATACTTATGGAGATGCCATGTTAATTATTTAATTTTCTAAAAAGATAAAATTAAGGCCTCATAGATATCCTATGAGGTTTTGTATTTTCTGTCCTAATGAAGCCTAAGAAAAAAGACATACGATCTTTATCCAAAGAACAATTAAGAGCCTTTTTTGAAAAGAATGGAGACAAAGCTTTTCGTGGAAATCAAGTATATGAATGGTTATGGCATAAGTCATTACATACGTTTGATGAGATGACCAATATTTCTAAACAGACAAGAGAAATGCTCCAAGAAAACTTTGTGATCAATCATATAGAAGTTGATTCTATGCAACGAAGTGAAGACGGGACTATTAAAAATGGAATTCGATTGCATGATGGTTTCATTGTAGAATCGGTTTTGATTCCTACAGAAAAAAGAACAACAGCTTGTGTTTCAAGTCAGGTAGGTTGTAGTTTAGATTGTCATTTTTGTGCTACCTCGAGACTCAAAAGAATGAGAAATCTAAATCCAGATGAAATTTATGATCAAGTTGTTGCCATAGACAGACAAAGTCAATTATACTACAACCGAAAACTATCAAACATCGTTTTTATGGGAATGGGAGAACCCTTAATGAATTATAAAAATGTTCTTAAATCTATTGAGAAAATTACTTCTCCTGAGGGCTTAGGGATGTCTTCAAAAAGAATTACGGTTTCTACTTCTGGAGTTCCTAAAATCATCAAAAAAATGGCAAATGATGAAGTAAAATTTAACTTAGCGGTTTCATTACATGCTGCTATTGATAAAGTTCGTTCCTCGATCATGCCTTTTAATGAAAAATTTCCATTAAAAGATTTAGCAGATTCATTAATATATTGGTATGAAAAAACAGGACGTACGGTAACCTATGAATATGTGGTTTGGGATGGAATCAATGACAAGAAAGAAGACATAAAAGCCTTGATAGACTTCTGTCAACACATTCCATGTAAAGTCAATTTAATAGAATATAACCCCATTGATGATGGAAGGTTTCAACAAGCAAGTTCTCGGGCGATTGATACATATATATCATCCTTAGAAAAACACGATATTATTGTTAACGTTCGTCGATCTAGAGGAAAAGATATTGATGCTGCTTGTGGTCAGCTAGCGAACAAGTCTTAGAAGGCCTTTTAAACAGATATATTTTGTAAATTTGTATTCATCAATGAAGACCGTTGAGGAAATAAAATATCCCATTCAAAAGGAAATGGAACTCTTTGAAAAAAAATTCAAAGACTTCATGATTTCAAAAGCTCCACTATTAAATAGAATTACCTATTATATTGTAAGAAGAAAGGGAAAACAAATGCGACCGATGTTTGTTTTTTTGGTTGCTAAAATGGTTTCTAATGGTGGTTTTGATCAACGAACTTTTCGTGGTGCATCCATAGTAGAACTAATTCATACGGCGACATTAGTACATGATGATATTGTAGATGACAGTAACCGAAGAAGAGGTTTTTTTTCTATCAATGCTTTGTGGAAAAATAAAATTGCAGTTTTAGTTGGAGATTATTTATTATCAAAGGGATTATTATTATCTATAGATAATGAAGATTTTGATTTGTTACGATTAATTTCTATCGCTGTTAGAGAAATGAGTGAAGGAGAATTGTTACAAATAGAGAAGGCAAGAAAACTAGATATTACTGAAGAAATTTACTATGAAATTATTCGTCAGAAAACGGCGACATTAATTGCAGCTTGTTGTGGTATTGGAGCAGCCTCTGTTGGTGCAAATCAGGATACTATTCAGCAAATGAGAAAATTTGGACAATATATTGGGATGGCATTTCAAATAAAGGACGACTTATTTGATTATTCAGAAAAGAAAATTGGAAAACCGACAGGAATAGACATTAAAGAAAAAAAGATGACCCTGCCTTTAATTTATTCCTTAAACAATTGTTCTAAAAAAGAAAAAGCATGGTTAATTAATAGTATAAAAAAACATAATAAAGACAATAAACGTGTCCGAGAGATGATTGCTTTTGTCAAACAAAATGGTGGTTTAGAATATGCAATTAAAAAAATGCACGACTATAAAAACAAAGCACTAGCAATTCTAGAAAATTACCAAGAATCGGAATATAAATCTTCCTTAATTAAAATGATTGATTATGTGGTAGAGAGGAAAATTTAGTCTATAACTAAATTTTTATTTTTAGGATATCTGATCGTATATTTCAATTGAATTTTTTCTATATTTTTTGAATCAATAGTTTTATTCCATTTTACTTTACCTGTTTTATTGTCTAATTGACCATTAAATGATTTATCTAGCGTAATATTTATTTCTTCTCTTGTAGAAATTGGAATTTGATCTATAACGATCATTTTAATTGATTGTTTTTTGTTGTTTTTAATTTCAATATCCCAAAGACTTGTTTCTTCTTTCTTATTTCCAATAAATTGTTTTGCAGTAAAATCTTTTGACTTTGTTCTTTTTACAGTGATATTTTTATCAACACCTAGAGAAATATCTAAATCCTTTTTAGTAAATCGAGTATCAATCAATGTGGTACCCACAAAAGTATCCTCGAAATATATTGATGCTTCACCTTCCAAAAGGTTAAATCGTTCCCAATCTTTTAGAGAAGCAACTAAAAAAGCACTCTCCTCTATTCTAGGGACAGTATAATAAGTATATTTTCCATTAGACTGATAAGTCTTCATAGAAACTACATAATCCTTATTACTTGACCTAATGGAGTATGGTTCTACGAGCTTAAAACTGACAGAGGTTTGATTGATAATTTCTTCAGTTGGAATAGAATAATTAGCATCTTTTTCTTTATTTTTTTTATAAGCCGAATACCCCAATGCTTTTTTCTCTCTTTTAATACCTCGTGCAGTAACAATAACTTCATCTAAGACTTCGCCTTCTTCTTCCATAGTAACATTTAATGAAGATCCATATATTGTTCTTTCCTCTTTTTTGTATCCTAAATAAGAAAAAACTAATATAGATTTATTGTCAGGTATTTTGATAGAGTATCTTCCATCAAAATCTGTTTCAGTACCAATAGTTGTTCCTTTAACATTAATACTTACTCCTGGAAGAGAACCTTTAAGATCATTTACATAACCAGAAACCTCATCAACAGTATTTTTATAATTAGGAGGCCTTGAATCATATCCTAAAAAATAAGGGATTATTTCACCTACTTTTATAGATGTACTTGGATTAGCTGACGAAAACTGAAGTTTTACATTTTTCCAATCTACTTTAGAGTTTTGTTTAACATTTGCTTTGTATACAATTATTAAAGGAGAATTGATATCTGAAACTCTAACGTCATAAGAAGGGTACCAACTTACGTTAGAAACATTATAGATTAGTTGAAAATCAACGACTTTATTTGATGAGGAGCTAACTTTAATGAATATTTCACCAGTAGCAAAATTTCTTTTAGAATTCAAATCTTCTATTTGTTTTGCTAGTAAACTTTTTTCAATCTGTAATTTTTTGAGCTTATTTTTAATTTTTAATTCTTTAGTGTTTAAGGATTTCATTTGAGTACCATAAAATATAGAAGCTTCTTTTAAAGCATTGACTGTTAAGGTCTGATTTCCTTTTATAGCTCTATTTTCCTTAAAAAATCGGATTTCTTCTTGGGTTGTTAAAAGAGCTATATTCTCTAAATCTATTTCATTTATAAGATCAGTAAACTTTGTTTCTAGGGTAATTAATTCAGTACTTTTTTTGTTTTTAGACAGATAGTTTTTTTGAAAATTAACAGCTCTAATTTCAATATTTTTTGCTTTGATTTGGATACTTTTCTTATCAATAAAAGGAGAGAGCCCCACAAATTTTATAAGTTGAATTCCTTTTTTTAACTCAACTTTTTTCTCTCTGGTAATCTGAGCACTATTTAAAAAAATAGTGGCTGAGCTTACTTCTGATTTAATAGATTGTTCTGAGATGTCTTGACTATTGACAGAAAAAGACAAAAATGTGATGACTAATAGAATGATTATTTTTTTCATTTTTTTATTATAAAGGTATAAATTCTTAGCTGAAATGAAAGAATATGTTTGGTTTAAAAAAATAAAATTAATAGAGGAATAATTTTATTTCTAGGTTAGTCAACTTCTAGTTGAAGTAATTCCTCAATAAAATCTCTTTTATTAGACAATCTAGGTACTTTATGCTGTCCTCCAAGTTTTCCTTTTTTCTTCATCCAGGAATAAAATAATCCAGTTTTTGCACTATGAACTGTAGGCATTACCAAAGTCATATTATTGTATCGCTTTGCTTCATAATCTGAATTAATAGATTTTAATGCGTTGTCTAATAATTCTGTAAAATACTCTAGGTTTTTTGGAGCTTTTGCAAATTCAATGACCCATTCATGACTTCCTTGTTTTTTACCATCCATAAAAATGGGACCAACCGTGTAATCTGTAATAGTTGCTTTTGTTTTTTTACAAACCATTTTTAAAGCTTCTTCAGCATTTTCAATAATTAATTCTTCTCCAAAAACATTAATATGATGTTTTGTCCTTCCCGTAATTCTAATTCTGTAAGGTTTTAATGAGGTAAATTTTATGGTATCTCCAACTAAATACCTCCATAAACCACTATTTGTAGAGATCACTATAGCATAATTTTCCCCTTTTTTCACCTCAGATAAAGGAATTGCTTGTGAGTTTTCAGCGTCATATTCATTCATAGGAATAAACTCGTAGAAGATTCCATAATCTAACATTAATAGTAAATCTAAAGATCCATTTACGTCTTGTAAAGCAAAGAAGCCCTCTGAAGCATTATACGTTTCGTAATATTTAAATTCATTCTTAGGTATCAGTTTTTTATATTGTTCTCGATAGGGATTAAAGTTAACGCCTCCATGAAAATATACTTCTAAATTTGGCCAAACTTCTAAAATATGATCTTTCCCTGTTTTTTCTAAAACCTTATTTAATAATACCAGCATCCATGAGGGAACTCCAACTAAACTAGTAATATTTTCATGGATAGTTTCATTAATGATTGCTTCCATTTTTGTTTCCCATTCACTCATTAAAGCTACTTCCTGACTTGGCGCTGAACTAAAATCAGCCCAGAAGGGCATGTTTTCAATAATAATAGCAGATAAGTCACCAAAGTAAGAATTATTGTCTTCATAAATGGCAGAACTTCCTCCCAAACGCAATCCTTTACCATTAAATAATTCGGTTTCTTCATTATTATTAATATATAAACACAACATATCTTTTCCTGCCTTTAAATGACAATTTTCAATTGCCTCGTCACTTACAGGAATAAATTTACTTTTAGCGTTTGTGGTTCCACTAGATTTCGCAAACCATTTAATTTTTGTCGGCCAAAATAAATTTTGTTCTCCTTTTCTGCTTCGTTCAATCAAGGGTTCAATACTTTCGTATCGTTGAATAGGAACTTTATCTGCAAAATCTTTATAGGTATTCATGGAAGAAAAATCATACCGATGTCCAAATTCTGTTTCTTTGGCAAAATGAATCAATCGAAGTAATAACTCATCTTGAACATCGATAGGATATTTAATAAATAGCTCCATTTGATGCTTTCTCTTTTTTAGAAACCATGAAATAATAGAGTTAACAAATGGAATTGCCATAAAAAAATACCAGTTTAATAAATTGATTTTTCCGTAAGTTTGTTTGAAACTTACATTTAAGAGTTAAAAATAGAAAAATATTTTAGATGCAATACCAAGGAGTTTTAAAAAAGATGATGACCGAAAATAGTCAAACAATTCAATATTACTTGGACTTGGAGACTGATTTTTTGAATGTCAATCAGTTGTTAAACAGAAATTTAGAGTTCTCTTTTATTACGTATGAATGTTTATACTGTCATTTGGAGAAAGAGGTGTACCGACAAGGATTTTGCAAATCTTGTTTTTTTGAAACTCCAAGTGCGGGAGATTGGATTATGAGACCCGAATTAAGCAAAGCACATTTGGGAAAAGAAGATAGAGATTTAGCTTATGAAAAATCAGTTCAATTACAGCCACATATTGTTTATTTGGCAAATTCAAGTAATGTAAAAGTTGGTGTTACAAGAAAACAACAAGTACCGACAAGATGGATAGATCAAGGAGCTCATGAAGCGATAGAAATTGTTGAGGTTCCTAATAGATATTTAGCAGGAATAACAGAAGTTGCTTTGAAAGAATATGTGGCGGATAAAACCAATTGGAGAAAGATGTTAAAGAACGATATAGAGGATGCGGATTTACAAGAATGGCAAGAAAAATTAAGAAAATACATTCCAGAAGAAGTAAAAAAATATAGTATAGAAAATAACTCTGTGACTTTACTAAATTTTCCTGTATTTACATATCCAGAAAAGCCTAAAAGTTTAAATATTGTAAAAGAAAAAACATACTCAGGAAAGTTAGTTGGAATTAAAGCACAATATTTAATTTTTGAAGATCAAACCGTTTTTAATATCAGAGGGAACGAAGGATTGGTTATCAATATAAATATTCAATAATATGGGAGATACGAATTTTTTAAAGGTTGCTTTAGCGCAAATATCGCCTGTTTGGTTACATAAAGAGTTAACCATACAAAAAATTGAAAACTCTATAAAAGAAGCTTCCAAAGAAGAGGCTGAACTTATTGTTTTTGGTGAAGCCTTATTACCTGGTTATCCATTTTGGATTGGGCTCACTAATGGCGCTAAATGGAACTCTCCTATTCAAAAAGAGATCTATGCATATTATGTTGAAAATTCAATCACAATAGAAAAAGGCGAATTAAATAGTATCTGTTTACTTGCAAAAAAACACAAAATAGCTGTTTATTTGGGTTTAATTGAACGCGCACAAAATAGGGGAGGACATAGTATTTACGCATCTTTGGTATATGTCAACCAGTATGGAGAGATAAAATCAGTTCATAGAAAACTACAGCCTACCTATGATGAACGTTTGGCCTGGGCGCCGGGTGATGGGAATGGTTTGCAAGTACATTCCTTAAAAGACTTTACTTTGGGTGGATTGAACTGCTGGGAAAATTGGATGCCTTTACCAAGGGCAGCCCTATATGGTCAAGGTGAAAACTTACATATTGCGGTATGGCCAGGAAGTATTCATAATACTAAAGATATTACTCGATTCATTGCAAGAGAATCTCGCTCTTATGTAATATCAGTTTCTAGTTTGATGAATAAATCAGACTTTCCTAAAGATACACCATATTATGATCAAATTGTCAAAGAAGCCCCTGATGTTCTCGCTAACGGAGGCTCATGTATTGCAGGCCCCGATGGAGAATGGTTATTAGAACCAATTATTAATAAAGAAGGCTTATTTTATCAAACATTAGATTTTTCTAGAGTATTACAAGAACGTCAAAATTTTGATGTAGCAGGTCATTATTCAAGACCTGATGTAACAAAGCTTCAAGTGAATAGAGAGCGTCAAACCACTGTAACTTTTGAAAAGTAAAAGAATAATAATTTAAATAAATTAGTTATTGTTTGATCAATAATGGATTTCTTTTTAAAAGAAACAATTCCCAGATTAGAAATCCATAAACAATTGAATATTCTAACATTACTAAATATAAGTTTTCTTCCCAAGGGTTATTAGTATAGGCTTGATAGCTAAGAATAATTACTATACTCCACACAATAGGATATCTATACTTGGTAAACACACATAATAATACCAAGGTTGCTATATACCATGGATGCACGGTAGTTGCACTAAAATAATAGAAAGAAAGTACAATTAATAAAGCTGTGATAAGTTGTTGAGGAGATTTGTTCTTTCTAAAAAAACTTATAATTAATAAAAAAACAAAAACAACGATGGGAATTATCTTTCCAATAATGGCAATTTCATTCCAGCCTCTACATAAGTATCCAATTTCTCTTGCGATATAATAAATACTTGCATTAAATTCAAAATTTTGAAACCATAATCCAACAGAACTTATATAATTACCAATCAAATCTGAAGAGAAAAAAGGAAGGAATAAAATACTATTCATTATCATAATAATAGCTCCAAAAGAGATTAGTTTAAGTATTCCTTTTCCTTTCTTTTCCTTAGCAAACCATTGATAAAATAAAGGTAGAAATAGTAGTGGAATTAATTTTACAGAAACAGATAATCCAAAAATAACAGCAGCCCATACCCATTTTTTATCAAGAAATAAGTACAAACTCCAAATCAAGAAAAAGATCATTACAGATTCGAAATGCAAGTTTCCTGTTAATTCAATAATAATAAATGGGTTTAAAGCATATAAGAAAATGTGATGGATTGGTAATTGTAGCTTTTCTAATAATTTTTTACCATAATAAATAATTCCAATATCGGCTAGAATGATTTGAAATCTCAAGATAATAACTGACCCCAAAATACTCGATTTAGCAAGGATAGCTGCAATACAAAAATTCAACTGATTTATAGGAGGGTAATTTGTGTAATGACTTCCGTTTAATTGTCCCATTCCTAGATACAATTCAGAGGCTTGGTTTATGGGAAAATTATCTGTTTTAATAAATGTTTCAGGAAGTGAAATATAGGGGTTCAATCCTTCTAAAATCATTCTACCATCCCATATAAATCGATAAAAATCTTGAGATAAATTGGGAATTGCAAGTAGAAATGTTAATCGGAATAGTATAGATAAAGCAACCAAAAGAGGTATGTTGTTTTTCAGTCTTTTCATAAAAAAGAAAAAAGGAATGAATAAGGTTAGATATAGAAAAATTAGCTGAGGAAAATTTGCTCTATCCAAGTCATAGCCAATAAAAAAATAAAGAATAATACTCGTACTAATTGCTAAAACTTCTTGATATTTTCTTAAAAGAAACATGATTTAAGTTTTTGAAAAAAGTGACTTAGTGAAAACGAAACCAAAGCCAAAAAACAACATAAGATGAAATGGAAATAGACCAAAGTCACCTCCTTGATCTCCTACGATAAAAGCACTGTACATTCCAAAAGCAAAATAGAGAGTTAATGCTCCCTCTATGAGTTGATGTAGAGAGGTTTTTTTAGGCATGTATTTATTTTCTTTCCAAGAGTCATCTGCATTTTTAATGTTGAATTTTGGAGTCCTTATAAATTCACTTTTCTTCCCCAGGTGACCTTGCAAAACAGCGACGCTATTATGTAAAGAAAATCCCATAGCAATTGAAAAGAAAGTAAAAAAAGTACCTGTATATTTGAAGAAGTTTTTAAAACTACTTCCATAACTTTTTTTAAACATAAACCAGTAGCAAATAAAAAAAATAACAGAACTAATAATAAAAAAACTAATCATATAAAAATATGATCGAAGATGTTCGTACTCATTTTTTATGTATAACATTGGTATACTTAAAACAGCTACTAAAAAAATCATTAAAAACATGGAACTATTTAATAAGTGTAATAAGCCATGAATTTTGGTTTTTATAGAAATATTTTTAGCAAATAAAACTCTTTTCGCCATTTTTTGGAAATTTTCTGCTCCCCCTTTATTCCAGCGAAATTGTTGTGATTTGGCTGCACTAATAACAACAGGTAATTCTGCTGGAGTTCTTACCTCTTCTAAGTATTTAAATTTCCATTTTTTTAATTGAGCCCTATAACTTAGGTCCAAATCTTCTGTTAAAGTATCGCCTTCCCAATTTCCAGCATCTATAATACATTCTTTTCGCCAAATACCTGCAGTTCCGTTAAAATTAATAAAATGACCTTTGCAGTTCCTTCCTACTTGTTCAAGCGTAAAATGTGCATCCAGGGCAAAAGCCTGGATCTTCGTTAATATAGAATAATTTCTATTAATGTGACTCCAACGAGTTTGTACAACCCCTACTTGAGGGTCTTTAAAATAGGGAACTGTTTGTAGCAACCAATCTTTTTTAGGTAAGAAATCAGCATCAAAAATGGCAATAAATTCCCCTTTCGCAATTAGTAAACCTTCTTTAAGAGCCCCTGCTTTAAACCCAAGACGATTTTTTCTGTGAATATGCTGAATATCTACCCCTTTTTTCTGTAATTGATCAATTTGTTTCTTTGTAGAATTAATGGATTCATCAGTTGAATCATCCAACACTTGTATTTCTAATTTTTCTTTTGGATACTCTAATGTAACAATGTTTTCTAACAATCGTTCCATTACATAGAGTTCATTGTATACAGGAAGTTGAATGGTTACAAAAGGGACTTCCTTATAGTTTTTCATGTCAAACTGAAGACTTTTATCTTCTTTTTTTTGAGCACTTATGTAGTTAAATAATAAGTTTAGCTGTGCCAAAGCATAGATAAAAATAAGAATGAGCGCTATAGAATAAATGGTAATAATGATGTATTCAAGAATCATTACTTAAAACTATATTTAAAAATCCAAGCTAAAATTTTCATACCTGCTAATATAGTACCTTTTAGAGTTCCAGAAACTTTGGAAACTCCAATTCTATTTCTATATTTCATAGGGATTTCAACATATGAAAGTTGTTGTTTGATTGCTTTTAACTGCATCTCTACTGTCCATCCATATGTTTTGTCTTGCATTCCTAGTTGTAACAATTTATCATATTTAATGGCTCTAAATGGTCCTAAATCTGTGAATTTAGCTCTAAAAAACAATTTCATTAAAAAAGTTGCTAACCAATTTCCAAATACTTGTTGGGGAGTCATTGAGCCAGCTTCTCTCAAATGTTTTACTCGAGATCCTATTACAAAATCGATGTTATCTTGTATAATTGGTGTTATAAGTTCTGTCATTTGTTCAGGATAATCTGAATAATCGCCATCTAAAAAAACAACAATGTCTGGCTGTTCATTCTCTTCAAATCTAGCAATATATTCTAGACCTTTTAAACAAGCATATCCATATCCTTTTCTAGGTTCTTTAAGAACAGTAGCTCCAGCTCTTAGCGCATTTATTTCTGTATTATCAGAAGAATTATTACTTACAACAATAATTTCATCTACAGAAGAAGGAATGTCATTAATTACTTTTTCTATTGAATCTTCCTCGTTATAAGCAGGTATAATTACTCTAATATTTTTCATGATTCTTCAAAACCAAGTACATTATTATAATTTTTGATTAAAAACCATTTCGAATATCTGATTTTATAATTGCATATGACCTTACATCTATATTAAAGATGTTGGCCTTTAAGAAACTATGGTGTAACTTTTAGTTCTTTTTGTTGTGCGGGTACAATATGTTTATCAAAATACCATGAGGACCATTTTTCTAAAGTCAAAAAAAGACCAAGTCCTAATACTAGAATTGTAATGCTAAGGATTATCAAATTTTTACGCTTTCTTTTTGGGTCTATAGAACATTGATTTTGCTTTTTCCTAAATGCGTAAATTCCATATGCCCCTATCATGAAAGCTATTGCTCTAAGAATAAAAGATCCTGTACCAGTACTTCCATCTTCTTCATAGAAAAAATCTGCAAAGGAAATAGCATACACACCACCCATAAGCCCAAACATAAATAATACAGCAGGTGCTACACAACACAG
>CATISV010000022.1 GCA_949541125.1 Flavobacterium sp. SCGC AAA160-P02 | reverse complement strand
TGTTATTATTATGACCTGCATCAACGGCTAACACCATTGTTACAGATGAAAAAATTAGAATAAAAGTCATCAAAGCAACATAGTACATTGGCGCATCAATACCATGCAAGAACGGGAAGTGAGTAAATACTTCGTCAGCTATTGGCCATGAATCAATATTCTTAAATCTAGAAAAACCATAAGCAACAAGAAATCCGGAGAATGTGAGCGCATCTGAAACGATGAAAAACCACATCATTAATTTACCGTAGCTAGCTTTTAGGGGCTTACCTCCTCCATCCCAGTCATTTTGAATTTCAGCAGAGGAAATTGTCGAACTCATTAGATCAAAAAATTTTCAACAAAGTTAATGAATTTTTATCCAATGAAATACAAAAAAACAAACAAATAAACCCAAAGTAAATCAAGAAAATGCCAAAATGTTACGCCAATTGAAAAGCCCAATATTGAATCCATGTACTTATCATAGTACGTCTTGTAAAACAAAACAGAAACAACAATCAATCCAGCTAGTAAGTGTAAAAGGTGAACAAAAGCTAAAACGTATATAAAAGAAGTCGTTACGTTACTTTGTGCTCCTGCAAAATAATACCCCAAATCAATAAGATTGTTAAATCCATTAAACTGAAGAATTAGAAATATTATTCCTAAAGTAAAAGTTGTGGCTAAAAAGATAAGTGACTTATTTTTTGACTTTCTCTTGTTTAAGAAATGTTTTGATAGTTGAATTGTTATACTACTAAAAACAATTACAAAGGTACTGTATATGAATGACTGCGGAAGAGTAAAGTCAACTAACCAGTCTGGCCGACCCTTACTCACGACATATGCACTTGTTAATCCGCCGAAAGTCATTGTGATACTTAACAATGCAAACAGTAACATCATTTTTTTTGCTTTCTCTTTCTTGAGTCTTAAATCATTGTTACTCATAAAAACTTATCAATTAAATATATTATTTGAATTAAGGTTAAATATAAAATGGTGGAATAAAATAATTTCCTAGCAGATGAAATATCCATTTTATTATACAAATTTATAGCCAAAACTAACATTATGATTCCAAGAATAAATATTGCAATTGTTGAGCCAAAACTTAAAGTCAAATCACCAGTTAGACCAGTATAAGGAAATACAGATATTATCATCATCCATATTATGTATAAAATAATTTGAAGTGCAGTATTTTTATCTCTATTTCCAGTGGGTAACATAATAAATCCAGCTTTTTTGTAGTCATCATCTAACATCCAGCCTAAAGCCCAAAAATGAGGAAATTGCCAAAAGAATTGAATCATAAATAAAGTACCAGGTTCAATACCAAAACTTCCAGTTGCAGCTACCCATCCAAGCATAAATGGAATTGCTCCAGGAATAGCACCAACAAAAACTGAAAGAGGAGTTATTGGTTTTAAAGGGGTGTAAACACATGTATATAAAAAAACTGAAATAGCAGCAAAAAATGCAGTTTTATAGTTAATAAAGTACAAACACAATAGACCAATAAGAGTTAAAAAAACAGAGATCCAAAAAGCATTTTGAGTCTTGATTTCCTTAGATGGTAAAGGTCTATTTTTAGTTCTATCCATTAATACATCTTTATCTTTTTCAATTATCTGATTAAAGGAATTTGATGCACCAACAATCGAATATCCACCTATGACCAATAAAACTAGCTCACTGTAATCAACTACATCAACAGCTAGAAAATATCCAGTAATAGACGAAAAAACAACACTAAGAGCTAATCTAGCCTTAGTTAAAGAAATAAATATTTTAGCGTTAATCAATTTGAACTAATAGGAGTGCAAACTTAATTACAATTCAATAAGTAAAAAAATTAGAGTATAATTTTATTGAAGCTTGAAAGTAATAGGGATACTAAAAGGAACTCTTACAGGACGACCTCTTTGTTTTCCAGGTGTCATTCTTGGAAGTCTACTTATAATTCTATTTGCTTCTTTTTCCAAGTTTTTGTCTGGTCCTCTAGTTCTAATACCTGAAATAGAACCATCTTTACCAATAGTGAATTGAACAAAAACTCTTCCTTGAATACCCATTTCTTGAGCAATTTCTGGATATCTAAAGTTCTTTGCTATATGCTTCTGAATTTGTGTTTGAAAACAACTTCTTCTTTCAGACTTTGGCACTCTTTCACATCCAGGGAATAATGGAACATCCTCAATAATTGCAAAAGGAACATCCATGTCAATTTCTTCTTCAACAAC
>CATISV010000021.1 GCA_949541125.1 Flavobacterium sp. SCGC AAA160-P02 | reverse complement strand
TATTTCTTTCAAAACAACGACTATGGAGAAGTATGATTTTAATGGCATCTACTATTTTTATTTCTGTACTATCGTTTAATTCAACACCTGATGTTCCTTTATTATTGTTCTGGACATTAAGTATTCTATGTTTATCTAAGGCTGTTTTTGAGAACAAAAAATGGTATTGGATACTTGCTGGAATTACAATGGGATTGGCTTTTGACAGTAAATACACTGCTTTACTCTTGCAATTTGGAATCCTTACTTTTCTTATTTTTTCTACCAATTATAGAAAATTTTTAATCTCTCCATGGTTATGGACCTGTTTACTGATTTCTATCGCAGTTACATTCCCTGTATGGTGGTGGAACTATCAAAATGAATTCGCTTCATTTACGTTTCAGTCCTCAGAAAGAACCAATTCCATTGGTAAATTTTTAGTTAGGCCAACATTATTTTTAGGTGTGGTTGGACATCAATTATTATTATTACTTCCTATCTTGTTTGGTCTTTTTGTTATGTTTACATACAAACACATAAAAAAGATCCTCACAAAATTTACCTTACCTTCAGAAAAAACCCTATTCCTTCTAGCATTTTTTATTCCAACTTTTTTTGGCTTCTTTTTAATAAGTCCAATTTATTGGGTGAAATTAAACTGGATGATGCCAGCATATATAACGGGTATTATTATAGCAGGAATGTATATAAGCGAAAAACTTCTTAAGATTCAGATAATTATTTCCATACTTTTTCATCTTGTCATCGCTAGTCAAGTTATTTTCTATTTTATACCTATAAAAAGCGATGATACTTGGGTGGGTTGGCAAGAACTTTCAAATGAAATTGAGATACTCCAAAAACAATACCCAGAAACTTTTATCTTTTCTGCTGACGGTTATAAAACATCAGCCGTACTCAATTTTTATTTACCTGAAAAAGTATATGGAAAAAATATTATTGGACTACCTGCCTTACAATTTGATTATTTAGGGGATGATTTATCAAAATTAAATACTAAAAATGCACTATACATAGACTCAGACAAACGTTTTAAAAGCGCAGACAAAAGAGGGCTAATACTTCCTAAAGAACTAAAAAATTATTTTAAAAAAGTTAACGAGTTAGATCCTATTATTATAAAAAAAGGATCTCGAGAAATAAGAAAGTTTTGGGTATTTTATTGCGAAGACTATGAATTTAAACAATGAATATCTCCAAAAAAAAAATTTTTAAAACAATCCTTTAAATGAATTCCTTACGGGAATTTAATGTGATATAATATTTGTTTGATTAAAAATAATATCTATTTTTGCACTCGCTAAAATAACCTCTGACGAAAATCGTGAAAGTTATTCATAGCAAACCCATAAAATAAAATAAAATGGAATCTTTAGTAAAATTTGTACAAAACGAATTTGTAACAAAAAACGAAAACCCAGAATTCTCTGCTGGTGATACCATCACAGTATACTACGAAATTAGAGAAGGAGAAAAAGTACGTACTCAGTTTTTTAGAGGTGTTGTTATTCAAAAAAGAGGTTCAGGATCATCAGAGACATTCACTATCAGAAAAATGTCTGGAACGGTAGGTGTAGAAAGAATCTTTCCGGTTAACCTTCCATCTATTCAAAAAATTGAAGTAAATAAAAGAGGAAAAGTACGTAGAGCACGTATATTTTATTTTAGAAATCTTACTGGTAAAAAAGCTAGAATACAAGAAAAAAAATAAGTTATTTTTATCTAAATACAAATTAATACAGGGTTTCATTTTTTATGAAGCCCTTTTTAATTAACAAATGTTAATAACACTTGTTTGTAATTTGTTAATTTTTAAATACTTAAAAAATTTGGATATTTAATATCATGCCATACATTTGAAGAAGAACTAGGAGATGTAAGTGAGTAAATAGCTCGATAAGAGTAATAGAAAACAAACTGACCTATTTGATAAAGTAACGTTCTTTATTTTTCTGGATTTTTCTCTATTAGAGGTTTGGAGGTTGAGTTTACTCAGCACCAAGAACGTTAGGGCTAGCCGAAGTAGTAAAATACATAGACTACGCTAACAAAAACAACTCTCGGGTTGTAACTAATAAAGAAGTAAAAAGTTCAGAAGGAATCTCGCAAGTATCTTTTAAGCTCTATGCCAAAAAGAAACAGAGATTTCAAAAAAGGAGACTAGAAAAGAAGCAGTTTCTTTGTTAAAAAGAAACATAGAGTCACATCTCTATTTAATCATGTAGAAATACAAATTATTGTTTACAATCTATCTCCAAAAAGCCATGTCAGACAAGAAATTGGATGATATGGCTTTTATTTTTTACACCTTTTCTTTTCAATACTTTATATATAGTTTTTTAAATAAAATTATCCTATAGTTACTTCGTAAAATAACACTATAATTCTTAAATTTGCACTGCTTTTTAAGGAAACTTAATTGTATTAAAAATCTGATATTTCTTTATAGCCTGAATACAAAACAGCAATATGATTCAAAAATCTAAAATCATTTACACCTTAACTGATGAAGCTCCTGCTTTGGCAACTCGTTCTTTTTTACCAATAATAAAAGCATTTACAAAAAGTTCAAATATTGAGTTTGAAACGAAAGATATTTCATTAGCAGCAAGGATTTTAGCGAATTTCTCAGATCTTTTACCAATAGATCAGCGTGTAAAAGATGCTTTAAATCAATTAGGAAAATTAGCAACCAAGCCAGAGGCTAACATTATTAAGCTTCCAAATATAAGCGCCTCTGTTCCCCAATTAAAAGTCGCAATAAAGGAACTACAATCATTAGGTTATAATATCCCTGATTATCCTGACTCTACTGATACAATTAATAAAAAAAATATTTTAGCAAGATATAATAAAGTAAAAGGCTCTGCTGTAAACCCTGTTTTAAGAGAAGGGAATTCGGACAGACGAGCACCAAAAGCTGTTAAGAATTATGTGAAAAAAAACCCTCATTCTATGGGTGCATGGACCTCTGATTCAAAATCACATGTGGCTACCATGACAGAGGGCGATTTTGCACATAATGAAAAATCAATTACCATCAATGGAGAAACTAATGTCAGTATAGTTCACAAATCTTCAGACGGACGAAAAACAGTTTTAAAAGAAATTGTTACTTTACAAGATAAGGAGATTGTTGATGCTGCTGTTATGAGTAAGAAGGCATTATTGTCTTTCTTAGAAGAACAAGTAAAAGATGCAAAAGAAAATGGAGTACTTTTCTCCTTACATATGAAAGCCACTATGATGAAGGTTTCCGACCCTATCATTTTTGGACATGCAGTCAAAGTTTTCTTTAAAGATGTTTTTGAAAAACACGGAGATGCTTTTAGTTCCATAGGTGTTGACGTGAATAATGGTTTTGGAAATCTCCTCGGTAATTTAAATGAATTACCGATTGATATTAGACAACAAGTAAAAGCTGATATTGCAACTTCTTTAGAAAAAAATCCAGATTTAGCAATGGTTGATTCTGACAGAGGAATTACAAATTTACACGTTCCTTCTGATGTAATAATTGATGCTTCTATGCCAGCAATGATAAGAAATTCTGGTCAAATGTGGAATAAAGAAGGAAAACAACAAGATACAAAAGCTGTTATTCCGGATAGTTCTTATGCTGGAATTTACCGAGCAACTATTGATTTCTGTAAAAAATACGGTGCTTTTGACCCAGTAACTATGGGAACTGTTCCTAACGTGGGCTTAATGGCTCAAAAGGCAGAAGAATACGGATCTCACGATAAAACATTTGAAATTACTTCGAAGGGAACTGTTCAAGTGATTGATGTAAACGGTACTGTTTTAATTGAGCATCACGTAGAAGAAGGAGATATATGGAGAATGTGTTTAGTAAAAGACGCTCCAATCCAAGACTGGATAAAACTAGCCGTTAGAAGAGCAAAAGCAACCCAGACACCCGCTGTATTTTGGTTGAATGAAAACAGAGCACATGATGCTGAATTGATTAAGAAAGTAAAACAATATTTACCAAATCACGATACATCAGGTTTAGAAATCAAAATTTTATCTCCTGAAGATGCTACTCATTTTAGTTTAGAAAGGATAAAAAAAGGAAAAGATACAATTTCAGTTACTGGAAATGTTCTTCGTGATTACTTAACTGATCTCTTCCCTATTTTAGAGTTAGGAACCTCAGCAAAAATGTTGTCTATTGTTCCATTAATGAATGGTGGTGGTTTATTTGAAACAGGGGCTGGTGGTTCTGCCCCTAAACATGTGCAGCAGTTTAATAAAGAAAATCATTTACGTTGGGATTCATTGGGTGAATTTTTAGCATTAGCCGTCTCATTGGAACATCTGGGGGAAACTCAAAATAATTCTAAAGCTAAGGTGCTAGCCGAAACCCTAGAAAAAGCAACGGATTTATTTTTAGATAATAAAAAATCTCCCTCTAGAAAAGTAGGAGAATTAGATAATAGGGGAAGTCATTTTTATTTAGCTTTATATTGGGCAAAAGCTCTAGCTGATCAAAATAAAGATATTGAGTTAAAAAATCAATTCTCCAGAATTTACAAAGAATTTATGACCCATAAACACACAATAATTAATGAATTAAACTCGGTTCAAGGAAATCCAGTCAATATTGGAGGATATTATTTACCAGACGAAAATTTGGTCAATAAAGCAATGCAACCCAGTAAAGTTTTGTCGAAAATCCTAAATGATATCTAAACTACTAGTTATGTTTAAAAAACAGGTTTAAACTATACTCTTTTTTAGTTCAAATTTTTTCTCTCTAATTTATACGATTAATTTTGTGCCTGTTGTTCATATAATTTTTATATTTAATCATGAGCTTTATAAAAACTACAGAGGAAGATTCTTATTACAATCATTTGGAGAAAATGAGTCTTTCAGAACTTATTTATAATATCAATAAAGAGGATCAAACTGTAGCCTTAGCAGTAAAGAAAAGTATTCCTAAAATTACAGCACTTACTAAACAAATTGTTAAAAAAATAGTGAATGGCGGACGATTGTTTTATATAGGAGCTGGAACAAGCGGACGATTGGGAATTTTAGACGCATCTGAATGTCCACCAACCTTTGGTGTTTCACATAACTTAGTTATCGGATTAATTGCTGGAGGAGATTCAGCTATTAGAAAAGCTGTCGAATTTGCAGAAGACTCTAAAGAACAGGGATGGAAAGATTTAAATGAATATAAAATATCTGAAAAAGATATAGTCGTTGGAATTGCGGCTTCTGGAACAACTCCTTATGTTATATCTGCATTAGAAAAGTGTAATGAACATAAAATTCTTACTGGTTGTATTACATGTAATAAAAACTCAACTTTGAGCAAAATAGTAAAATTTCCTATAGAAGTAATTGTTGGACCTGAATTTGTTACCGGTAGTTCTAGAATGAAAGCAGGAACTGCTCAAAAAATGGTATTAAATATAATTTCGACATCTACAATGATTCAATTAGGAAAAGTAAAAGGAAATAAAATGGTAGACATGCAATTGTCAAATGATAAATTGGTAGAGAGAGGTACAAAAATGGTAGCTAAAGAACTCAAAATTAATAAATCAGATGCAGCGATTTTATTAAAAACACATGGAAGTGTAAGAAATGCAATACAAAATTATAACAAATGCCAATAAATCAAAAGCTAGCTTCTAAAGGATTTAAAAATTTATTAGTCTTATTGCTTTTATTAATTTTTAGTCCCTTATTATTAACCATTTCATTTAAGGCCTTTAAATTGTATAAAGAAGGTTTTTTATTATATCTCAGTATAGCAAGTATTATACTATCAGTAGGCTTGATTTTTTTCACACTCTTCTTCGCTTTTAAAACATTTAAAACTCTTTTAGATGCCCTTTTTTATGAAAAATCATCATAAAAATAAAGAAGATAAAAACCAAAAACTTATCGTATATAGTTTATCGAATTAATTTCTTGTATTTGATTCGTTTCGGTATCATATCGCCTCCTAATCGTTTCTTTTTATTCTCCTCGTAATCAGAGAAAGATCCTTCAAAGAAATATACCTGACTATTACCTTCAAATGCTAAAATATGTGTGCAAATCCTATCTAAAAACCATCTGTCATGACTAATAACTACTGCACAACCCGCAAAGTTTTCAAGTCCTTCTTCTAAAGCTCTTAGCGTATTTACATCTAAATCATTTGTTGGCTCATCTAATAACAAAACATTCCCTTCTTCTTTTAAAGTCATAGCCAAATGTAAACGATTACGCTCTCCACCAGATAAGGTATGAACCTTTTTATTTTGCTCACTCCCTGAAAAATTAAACCGACTCAAATAAGCTCGTGAATTCACCTGCTTTCCACCCATCATCACCAAATCTTGTCCATCAGAAAAGTTTTCCCAAATAGATTTATCAGCATCAATATTACTATGCGATTGATCTACATAGGCAATCTTGGCAGTTTCTCCCACAGAAAAGTTCCCTTTATCGGCCTTCTCTTCTCCCATAATCATTTTGAAAATCGTTGTTTTACCTGCTCCATTAGGACCAATAATTCCAACAATACCTGCCTGTGGTAAATTAAATTTAAGATTCTCGTATAATAATTTGTCTCCATAAGCCTTAGACACTCCTGATGCCTCAATTACATTGGTTCCTAAACGAGGTCCATTGGGAATAAAAATTTCTAATTTTTCTTCTTGTTGTTTTTGATCCTGACTCATTAAACGCTCATAGCTTTTTAAACGAGCTTTCTGTTTCGTTTGTCTTCCTTTTGCTCCTTGTCTTACCCATTCTAACTCTCGTTCTAAGGTTTTTTGTCGCTTAGAGGCAGTTTTACTTTCTTGTGCAAGTCTCTTAGATTTTTGATCTAACCATGATGAATAATTTCCTTTCCATGGAATACCTTCTCCTCGATCCAATTCTAAAATCCATCCTGCAACATTATCTAGAAAATATCGATCGTGTGTTACAGCAATGACAGTTCCTTTGTATTGTGCTAAGTGGTGTTCTAACCAATGTACAGATTCTGCATCTAAATGGTTGGTTGGCTCATCCAAAAGTAAAATTTCCGGTTCTTGTAATAAAAGTCTGCACAGAGCTACCCTTCTTTTTTCTCCTCCGGATAAAATCCCAATCTTTTTATCGTGATCAGGAGTCCTTAAAGCATCCATGGCTATTTCTAGCTTGGTATCTAATTCCCAAGCATTACAAGCATCAATTTTATCTTGTAAATCAGATTGTTGCACCATTAACTTGTCCATCTTATCTGGATCAGAATACACCTCCTCAAGACCAAATAATTCGTTTATTTTATTGTATTCATCTAAAATAGCGATAGTTTCTGACACCCCTTCTTTAACAATTTCAAGAACTGTTTTATCTGGATCTAATTGTGGTTCTTGCTCTAAATAACCCACTTTATACCCTGGAGAAAAAACAACATCGCCCTGAAAATTCTTCTCTACTCCAGCAATAATTTTAAGCAATGTAGATTTCCCAGAACCATTTAATCCTAAGATACCTATTTTGGCACCATAAAAGAAACTTAAGTAGATGTTTTTTAAAACTTGCTTATTAGTACTTTGGTAGGTTTTACTAACTCCAGACATGGAAAAGATAACCTTTTTATCTTCAGACATTTAGTAGTAATTTAAAATTATAAAAAAGTATTTTAAAAGAAACTATACTCTTCCTTTTAGAGCATTGAATACCCATGCAATAGCAAAAAAACCAATCCCTACTGATGCAAATCCCCAACCAGCAACATCATCGTATCTAAAAGCACCCAAAGCTATCAAGGCAAGGCCAACAACAATCATTATAATTGTAGCCCATGCTAAAACTCCGTTTTTATTCATTTATAATAATTTAAAAGATTAGAATTGATGTTATATCAATCTCTAAAATATTTGACAAACAAATGTCGACATTTTTTTGAAGTTATGCTATTGATAAAATACTATTTTCTATTTTTAAAAAACACTCACAAGAAAATATATTTAATGTGGATAATAAAACTATGAAATTATAATTTTGCCGCCAATCTAATTCCTTGGTCAATGGCTCTTTTTGCGTCAAGCTCGAAAGCAGCATCTGCACCTCCAATAATATGAACTTTTTTTCCTGAATTTTGGATAGCTTCAAACAATGTCTTCAAAGGGGTTTGACCAGCACAAATAATTATGGTATCAACTTCTAGTAATTTTGGTTTACCATACTGAGTATAGTACAATCCTTGACTATTAATTTTGTTATATTGAACTTCATTAATAAATTGAACCTGTTGTTTTTTTAAATTTGTGCGATGAATCCAACCTGTTGTTTTGCCCAAGTTTTTACCAAATTTCCCTTTACTGCGCTTCAACATAAAAATTTTACGTTCAGAGAATTGAATGATCGGTTGAACACCTTCAATACCACCTCTAGCTTCAATACTTTTATCAATTCCCCATTCTTTAAGCCACTTGTCTAAATCTAGAGAACTAGAATTTCCCTCATGAAGTAAATATTCAGACACATCAAATCCAATACCACCCGCACCAATTATGGCAACTCTTTGACCAACTGGTTTCTTATATTTTAAAACATCTAAATAACTCAAAACTTTTTCATGGTCAATTCCTTTAATATTTGGAGTTCTAGGTTTAATTCCTGTTGCTATGATTACTTCTTCAAAGTCAGATGTATTTATATCAACTTCTGTAACTATTGTATTTAGTTTTACTTCTACATTGTGTAATTCTATTTGTTTTTTAAAATAACGAATCGTTTCGTAAAACTCCTCCTTACCTGGAATTAGTTTTGCAATATTAAACTGTCCTCCTACCTCTTTATCAGCATCAAATAAGGTTACTTGATGACCACGTTGGGCAGCAATTGTTGCTGCTGCTAAACCGGCTGGACCTGCTCCTACAACAGCAATCTTTTTAGAAATAAGCGCTTTATTATAATTGAATTCTGTTTCATGACAAGCTCTCGGATTCACCAAACAACTTGCAACTTTACGCTTAAAAACATGATCTAAACAGGCCTGATTACAGGCAATACAGGTGTTAATTTCATCTGATTTTTGTTGCTCAGCTTTGTTAACCCATTCTGGATCTGCTAGAAAAGGACGGGCCATAGATATCATGTCTGCATCTCCTCTGGCCAAAACTTCCTCAGCTGTTTCAGGCATATTAATTCTATTCGATGTAATCAAAGGAATTGAAACTTCTTTTTTCATTTTCTTAGTAACCCAGGTAAATGCAGCTCTAGGGACAGAGGTTGCAATGGTTGGAATTCTAGCTTCATGCCATCCAATTCCTGTGTTTATAATAGTAGCACCAGCTTTTTCAATTTCCTTTCCCAACTGAACGACTTCTTCCCATGTACTTCCTTTTTCTATAAGATCTAACATTGAAAGTCTGTAAATGATAATGAAATCATTTCCAACAGCTTCTCTGACGGATTTAACAATTGTAATAGGTAAACGTATTCTGTTGGCGTATGAACCTCCCCACTCATCTTTTCTTTTATTGGTATGTTTTGTAATAAATTGATTGATTAAATATCCTTCTGAGCCCATAATCTCAACTCCATCATAGCCTGCTAATTTTGATAATTTTGCGCAGCTTACAAAATCTCTAATAGTTCTATTGATTCCCGATTTTTTTAATTTAAATGGCTTAAAAGGATTAATAGGAGCTTTTATTTTGGAAGGGGCTACATTAAAGGGATGATAACCATATCGTCCAGTATGCAAAATCTGCATACATATTTTACCTCCCTCATCATGAACCGCTTTTGTTATTTTTTGATGAGCTTTTGAATGTTTTATGGAGGACATTCTTGCAGAGAACGGGCCAGTCCAACCTTGTATGTTTGGTGAAATTCCTCCTGTTATTATCAAGCCTACTCCTCCTCTAGCACGTTCAGCATAATAGGCAGAAATTCGTTCCAATCCGTTTTTCACTTCTTCTAAACCTGTATGCATAGAACCCATTAGAATTCTATTTTTTAGGGTTGTAAAACCTAAATCTAAGGGTTCAAAAATATGTGGATATTTTATATTCATTTCATTGGTCTATTATCCGCCAATATCATATGGCAAGATAGCCACTTTTTTTATTTGATGTATTATCTTAAATTTTATTTGCTTCATTTCTCCAATGAAGAATCTATCAATATAACAAAAAAATGATTTTATCAACTTGATTTGACTCGTTAAAATATTGTTTTAGAGAAGCAAACTTTCGTAAATTAGCAAAAATACTTTTTTATGAATATCAACTTCAATAAAAATGAAGATCACAATAAGCTTCTGCTTACGGAATTAAAAAAAAGGCTTGTAAAGGTTAAACTCGGTGGTGGTCAACATAAAATTGACAAACACCATCAGAAGGGTAAAATGACAGCGCGTGAACGAATTGATTATTTATTGGATGTGAATACTAAAAGTATTGAAATTGCCGCTTTTGCTGGACAAGATATGTATTTAGAACATGGTGGATGTCCTTCTGGTGGTGTTGTTATTAAAATTGGATATATTCAAAAGAAACAATGTATTGTTGTTGCCAATGACGCAACTGTAAAAGCTGGTGCCTGGTTTCCAATTACCGGAAAGAAAAACTTGCGTGCACAAGAAATTGCGATTGAAAATCGATTACCTATTATTTACTTGGTAGACAGTGCAGGAGTTTATTTACCAATGCAAGATGAAATTTTCCCAGACAAAGAACATTTTGGTCGTATTTTCAGAAATAATGCTGTGATGAGCAGCCTGGGAATTACCCAAATTTCAGCAGTGATGGGAAGCTGTGTTGCAGGGGGAGCTTATTTACCTATTATGAGTGATGAGGCCTTGATTGTAGATAAAACTGGAAGCATCTTTTTAGCGGGCAGTTATTTAGTGAAAGCAGCCATTGGCGAGAGTATTGATAATGAAACCCTAGGAGGCGCAACGACTCATTGTGAAATATCTGGTGTTACAGACTACAAATGTAAAGATGATAAGGAAGCTCTCAATACAATCAAGAATATTATTGAAAAAATAGGTGATTTCGATGCTGCTGGATTTAATAGAATTAAGCCCTCGAAACCAAAAGAAAATCAAGAAGAAATATTTGGGATCTTACCTAAAACCAGAAATGAACCTTATGAAATGAAGGAAATCATCAAACGATTAGTTGATAATTCTGAATTTGATGAATACAAAAAAAATTATGGTAAATCTATTATTACAGCCTATGCAAGAATTGATGGCTGGGCAGTTGGAATTATTGCAAATCAACGAAAAGTGGTAAAAAATAAGAATGGAGAAATGCAATTTGGAGGCGTTATATATTCTGATTCTGCAGATAAAGCTACTCGTTTTATCGCGAATTGTAATCAGAAAAAAATTCCGCTAGTTTTCTTACAAGATGTTACAGGTTTTATGGTAGGGTCTAAATCTGAACATGGTGGAATTATCAAGGATGGTGCTAAAATGGTCAATGCCGTAAGTAATTCTGTTGTACCAAAATTTACTATTATTATTGGCAATTCTTATGGAGCGGGTAATTACGCTATGTGTGGTAAAGCCTATGATCCTAGATTAATTGTAGCTTGGCCAACTGCAGAATTAGCTGTAATGAGTGGAAATTCAGCTGCAAAAGTTTTACTTCAAATAGAAACAGCATCACTACAAAAAAAAGGAAAAAAGATTACAAAAGAAGAGGAAGCAGCACTTTTTGACAAAATAAAGTCAAACTATGATAATCAAATCTCTCCATATTATGCCGCAGCAAGAATTTGGACAGATGCAGTTATTGATCCGTTAAACACTAGGACTTGGATTTCTATGGGTATTGAAGCTGCCAATCACGCACCTATTGAAAAAAAATTTAATTTAGGGGTAATTCAAGTCTAATGATTTTAAGAGGTTTTAGCATATCAAAATAAAAAATGATATGTGAAAATGATTCATTTATTAATTTACTAATAAGAATAAATAAATTATGGGAAGAGCATTCGAGTTTCGAAAAGCACGTAAGATGAAGAGGTGGTCTGCAATGGCCAAGACCTTTACAAGAATTGGTAAAGATATTGTGATGGCAGTAAAAGAAGGAGGACCAAATCCTGATACTAATTCACGTTTAAGAGCTGTAATTCAAAATGCCAAAGCAGCAAATATGCCCAAAGATAATGTAGAACGTGCTATCAAAAAAGCATCAGATAAGGATACTGCAAACTTTAAAGAAGTATTGTTTGAAGGGTATGCTCCACATGGAATTGCGGTTCTAATTGAAACCGCTAGCGACAATAATAATAGAACGGTTGCAAATGTTCGAGCTATTTTTAATAAATGTGACGGGAATTTTGGAACTTCGGGTTCTGTTGTTTTTATGTTTGATCATACCTGTAATTTTACTGTAAAAAAGGAGGATATTTCTGTGGATATGGAGGAATTAGAATTAGAACTCATTGATTATGATGTTGAGGAAATTTTTGATGACGAAGAAGGAATAATTATTTATGCTCCTTTTGAAAAATTTGGTGCGATACAATCTTACCTTGAACAAGAAAATATAGAAATTATTTCTTCGGGCTTTGAACGAATTCCAACCTCTACAACCAAATTAACTGAAGAACAACAAGCTGATGTTGAGAAATTATTAGAAAAATTAGAGGAAGATGATGATGTACAGAATGTTTATCATTCCATGGAAATGTAAAAAACACTTAGAATCCTAATAATTCCAATGTTTTTTGACGTTGGATTTTTTTTGTTTCTGTTTCTAAAAACCTATTTATAAAGAAAATTTCTTTAGGAGTTTCAAATCTCGTTAATTGATAAAAAACCTCTTCATATTTAAAGGGGTACTTGTTACCTTCGATGACTAAAATTAATTTTTCACCTAGTTTTTCATCAGGAATTCCACTAACAAAAAAACGCTTGTTTATTTTTGACGATAATTTTCTTTCTAGAACTTCTGGATAAATTTTAATCCCTCCTGAATTAATCATATTATCAAAACGACCTTTCCAAATGAATTCAGTCTCCGAAATTAACTCAACAACATCATTCGTGACAATAATCTCTGAAGAAACTTGTGGCGCTTTAATTATCAAACAGCTTCTGTAATCGATATCAATCGTTATATTTGGAAATACTTGATAGCATGATTTTTGAGATGTTAGAGCACCTATATTAAGAGGTTTTACAGCAATATGAGTGATTGTTTCTGTCATTCCATAGGTAACAAACACTTGTGTTGTTGTTGTTTTAAGTGATCTTTCTAGTTGATCAGAAACAAGGCCCCCTCCCACAATCAATTTGTGAATTAAATGAATTTTATCAAGTGAATTACTCACCTGTAAAGGAACCATTGCAGAAAAATCGTAGTGCTGATGAATCTCTAGTAAAGGAGAAGAACTTGGTTCTATAATATCTAAATGCCAACCTTGTGTTAATGCTCTTACCACCATCATTTTACCTGCTATAAACTCAATTGGGAGACAACATAAAGCTTTCGTGTTTTCTTTGACTTGAAAGAATTCTCCAGTAGTA
>CATISV010000020.1 GCA_949541125.1 Flavobacterium sp. SCGC AAA160-P02 | reverse complement strand
TTTCAAATGGCTATGTTGAATCCTAAACTAGCCATTTTAGATGAAACGGACTCTGGATTAGATATTGATGCTTTGCGTGTTGTTGCCAACGGGGTTAATAAATTAAGATCAAAAAACAACGCTGTAATTGTGATTACTCATTATCAGCGACTGCTAGAATACATCATACCCGATTTTGTACATGTATTACATGATGGTAAAATTGTAAAAACAGGAGACGCTTCTTTGGCCTTAGAATTAGAGGCCAAGGGCTATGACTGGATTAAAGAAGATGTGATTTCATAAGTCATTATAAATGGATTTAAAAGAAAAAATAGTATCCTCATATGTTGCCTTTGAAGATGGCGTGAATATCAATTCTGATGTTCACGAAATTAGAACTGAAGCTTTTCAACTTTTTGAGAAACTTGGATTTCCATCAAAAAAATTAGAAGCTTGGAAATACACTTCTTTGAATTCAATTTTAAAGGAAGACTATAGTCTTTTTCCAGATAGAGGAAAAACAATTAACCTTGCTAATGTTAAAAAGTATTTCATTCATGACATCGATACTTACAAAATTGTTTTTATTGATGGAAAATATAGTTCATTCTTATCAGAAACTACACACGATCAAATAGACGTCTGCTTAATGTCCTCAGCTTTAACCAAATCAAAGTACAAAGCTGTCATTGAAAACTATTTTAATAAGGTCGCAAAGCAAGATAATTTAACCTCGTTAAATACTGCTTTTTCAAAGGAGGGGGCTTATATTCATATTCCAAAAAATATTGAAGTTGAAAAGCCCATTCAGATCATCAATTTTAGTACTGGAACACAAACAGGAAGTATGCTTCAGCCCAGAAACCTAATCGTAGTTGATCAAAATTCACATATTCAAATTATTGAGAGACATCAGAGCTTGACAGAACATGCTGTACTTACAAACACCGTTACTGAAATCTTTGCAGACAGACACTCTAATGTTGATTATTATAAAATCCAAAATGATCGTGTTTCTGCTTCCATCGTAGACAACACTTATGTCGAGCAACAATCAGAAAGCGTAGTATCTGTTCATACTTTCTCTTTTGGAGGAAATATCACAAGAAACAACCTAAACTTCTATCAAAAAGGGGAGCATATAGACTCAATCTTAAAAGGAATCACCATTATTGAGGGAAAACAGCATGTTGATCATCACACGCTGGTTCATCATATAGAACCAAACTGTGAAAGTCATCAAGACTACAAGGGTATTTTTGATGAGCGTTCTACCGGTGTTTTCAATGGAAAAGTAATTGTTGAAAAAGAGGCTCAAAAAACCAATGCTTATCAGCAGAACAATAATGTTTTAGTGAATGATCGCTCAACAATCAATGCTAAACCACAACTAGAAATTTTTGCGGATGATGTGAAATGCTCTCACGGATGTACCATTGGTCAATTGGATGAACAAGCTCTCTTTTACATGCAACAACGAGGCATTCCCAAAAAAGAAGCTCGAGCTCTTTTGATGTATGCTTTTGCCAATACGGTATTAAAAAGTGTAAAAATTCCAGAAGTTAAAACTAGAATTACAAAACTTATTGCCAATAAACTCAACGTAAATATTGGTTTCGATATATAATTAGTAAAAAACCACATAAAAGCCACTTTCCATTTTTTATTATTTTCTCAGCAAATGGTTATTGATTTAAATAATCTAAAGAGAGAGATGCTAATGTTTTCACTCCCAATACAAAACCACTTTCATCTAGTAAGAAGTCTGGAGTATGATGCCCTGCTGCATCTTCAGGTTTAACATCGAGAGCCTTCCCTCCTAAAAAAAAGTACAACCCAGGAACTTTTTGCTGAAAAAAGGAAAAATCCTCTGCTCCTGTTACCGCATCTATCTCGATAACATTATCTTTCCCAGCAATTCTTTGAATTGTAGGCAGCATTTTACTTGTTAATTTTTCATTATTGTAAGTAATTGGGTATCCTTTATCAATATCTATTGTTGCTTCAGCTCTAAACGATTTTGCAATATCTGGAACCATTTCTTTCATTCTTCTATTAATAAATTCCTGCATGCCATAATCTAAAGTCCTGATTGTTCCAATGATTTTTGCTCTTTCTGGTATAATATTACTTCTTATTCCTGCATTGATCATCCCAACAGTTATAACAGCACCTTCTTTGGTCAATTCTGACTCTCTACTTATGATTGTTTGCAAACCATTGATTATTTGAACAGAGGCAACAATTGGATCCACACTTGCCCAAGGTCTTGATCCGTGTGCTTGTTTTCCTAATACGTTGATTTCGTAGGATTGTGAGGCAGCCATAATTCCACCAGGTTTGTAGGTTATTTTCCCAACATCGAGTCCTGAGGAAATATGCAATCCGAAAATAGCGTCTACATTTGGATTCTTTAATACCCCTTCCTTAACCATTAATTCAGCACCTCCTTCTTCTCCTTTGGGAGCTCCCTCCTCAGCTGGCTGGAAGATAAATTTTACTGTTCCTCGAATATCTTTTTTCATTGCTGACAATACTTCGGCAACACCCATTAGAATTGCAACGTGAGAATCATGACCACATGCATGCATCACCCCTATCTTTTTTCCATTGTAGGTTGATGTTACCTTAGATTTAAATGGTAAATTATTTCGTTCTGTAACGGGTAATGCATCCATGTCTGCTCTTAAGGCAACCACCTTACCGGGTTTTTCTCCTTTCAATATCCCAACAACTCCTGTTTTTGCAACTCCCGTTTGAACAATTATTCCAAGATTTTTTAGATGGCTCTCTATATATTTTGCTGTTTCAAACTCGCGATTTGAGAGTTCTGGGTTTTGATGAATATGTCTTCTCCATTCAATGACTTTGGCTTCAATTTTTTCAGAGAGTCTCTTTATTTTATTGTCATTATTTTGTCCGTAACCTATGCCTGTAATTATAAAACTTAAAGTTATAAGAAGAATATTTTTCATTTTTTTATGATTGAATTGATTGAATTATTTCTTTTAAAAACAGATTTCTGTTGTAATTTTTTAAGCCAAAACGTACTACCACCATTTCTTGATCTGGTAAAATATAAATACTTTGGCCTTGATAACCATTCGCGTAAAACATATTTTTGGGGATATCATTCATTTCTCCATTTGCATTTAACCAAAAATGAGCCCCATATGTTCCGCTGGAAGTTGGTGTTGGTTCAGTAACATAATCTACCCATTGAGGAGAAAAAATTTGAGTTCCATTCCAATTTCCCTTATGTAAATATAACAATCCTAATTTAGCCCAATCTCTTGGGGTGGCCCAAGCATAAGAAGACGCAACATAATGCCCACTAAGATCCGTTTCCAAGATCATAGAATTCATCCCTATTTTATCAATTAATTCTCGATACCAATAATCCAAATATTCTTGTTGAGATCCAAGTTTTTTCCTTAAAACTCCAGATAATAAATTTGTAACTCCTGAGGAATAATTCCATGATAAACCAGGCTTGCCAACAAGGGGTTTGTTTTGTTGTGCGGTTGTCATATCTGCTTCCAAAAACAACATTCTTGTTACATCAGAGATGCTATTATAATCCTCATCCCATTCTAAGCCACTATTCATTTGTAGTAAATTGTGAATCGTAATTTCCTTTCTTTCATCCGTTTCCCATTTAGATATTGGTACCCTATCATTGACCAAAATTTTTCCTTGATATTGCATAATTCCGAAAATCGTACTTAAAATACTCTTCGTCATAGACCATCCCAAAATTCTTGATTCTTTTGTAAACCCTTTTGCATATTGCTCCGCAATAATTTGATTTTTATAGATAACCAAAACAGCTCTCGTTTTATTCTCTTCTTTAAAAATAGATGTTAGTGCCTTCGTTAATTTATTGTAATCCACATCCCTGAAAAAGGTCTTTTTTTGTGATGCTTTACCATACGGAAAAGCCAAAGTATCATTATAGAGACTTCTATTTGGAACTAGATGGTTTCTCTCAATTTCAAAACCTTTCGGGAGTAAAACACTCCCCAAACCTTCTCTATAAAACGCTCTTCTCGTTAACAAACCTAGCGTAGAAGCTGAAGTGTATTTTTCTTTTGAATTCACCTTAACGGACGCCATATTAATCGGTGAAAAATTGAGGTCTGTAGAATCTGTGTATTCTACTGCTCGATCACCCAAGAAAAAAGAGGAGCTCGTATTTTTTGCTGCATACCCTGAAATTATGTTTAACTTAGGATAATTAATAAAAATTGCTAAGACAAAAATGAAAAGAATTGATAAAAGAATTTTTTTGATAATTTTCATTTAAATAATTTGAATTTCTACAAAAATATGAATTAAATCTGTTGTTTATTGGAAGTTCTGCCTTTGATATCCTACCTTTGTATTGTAAACTTAACAGAATGTTTCCAGTAGATAAAATTCGTGAAGACTTTCCTATTTTACAAAGAAAAGTAAATGGCAATCCTTTAGTTTACTTTGACAATGCCGCCACTTCACAAACTCCAAAGGTTGTAATTGATGCGATTGTAGATTATTACGAAAACTATAATGCCAATATTCACAGAGGAGTTCACTCTTTGAGTCAAGAGGCAACAAATAAATATGAGCAAGCACGAATAACACTTCAAAAGCATTTTAATGCAAAATATGCTGCCGAAATTATTTTTACCTCTGGAGCTACTCACAGCATTAATATTGTGGCCTCAGGGTTCTCTGCTTTGCTTAATGAAGGCGACGAAATCATTGTGTCTGCGCTAGAACATCATTCTAATATTGTTCCTTGGCAAATGTTGTGTGAAAAATCAGGAGCTGTTTTAAAAGTAATCCCTATGAATGAGGAAGGGGGTTTAATAATAGAGGCTTATGATGAATTACTTTCGGAAAACACAAAATTAGTTTTTTGTAATCATGTCTCAAATGCTTTAGGAACTATTAACCCAGTTGAAGAAATTATACAAAAAGCTCATCATTATGGCGCTGCTGTTCTAATCGATGGTGCGCAATCTACACCACATATCAAAGTCGATTTTCAGGCATTAGATGTAGATTTTTATGTGTCTTCTGCCCATAAGATTTGTGGCCCAACAGGAATAGGTTTTTTGTATGGAAAAAAAGAATGGTTGGAAAAACTACCACCATACCAAGGGGGAGGTGAAATGATTGAATCCGTTACTTTTAAAAAAACCACCTATGCTGACCTACCTCACAAATTTGAAGCTGGCACACCTAATGTTTGTGGTGGAATCGCTTTTGGAGTTGCTGTTGATTATATGAATAGTATTGGTTTAGATGCTATTGCTTTGTACGAACAAGAACTATTGGACTACGGAACACAGGAATTGCTAAAGATTGAAAAGTTGAAAATTTATGGAACTTCTTCCTACAAGACCTCAGTAATATCATTCAATGTGAACAACATTCACCCCTATGATATTGGCTCCATTCTAGATAAGTTAGGAATCGCGGTTAGAACGGGACATCATTGTGCCCAACCAATTATGGATTTCTATAAAATTCCTGGAACAGTCAGAGTATCATTTGCTTTTTATAATACAAAAGAAGAAATAGACGTATTTATAAAAGCCTTGAAGAAAGCATTGATAATGTTAGGTTAAAAGACTGTCTTAGTTCTTTTATCTCTTTATAAGAAAACCGTTTGAAAAAAAGAATTATTATATATTGCTTTTGCTCTCTAGTTTTGCTGGGTTGTTACTCCTCTAAAGAAAACAAAATGCCTTTTGAAAAATTAGAGTATGCATCCATTACTAGAGGATATTCAGAAAAAATTATTGTAGATAAAGATAGTGTGTCTTCTTTTCAAAACAATCAAAAAATTCTCTCTGTAAAGGTGACAGATAAAATAATCTTTACTTTAAAGGGGGTTTTAAAAGATATAGCCATTAGCGACCTGAACCAATTAAGCATCCCTTCCGAAAAATTTCAATCGGATCAGGCGATGTATTCAACATTAGAGATCGTAAGGAATGAAAAAACCTTTAAAACAAGAGGTTTTGACAATGACAACCCTCCGAAAGAACTAAGCCCTTTACTTTTGTATTTGGAACAATTAATCAAATAAAAAAAGCGACCAAAGGGTCACTTTTTTTATTTGATTAATTTCATTAAGAATTAATAGTCAAATCTTAATTTTAAAATTGTTCTACGTCCTATAACAGGCATACTTGGAAATGCACGATATTTATTGTCCAAGACATTAGTTGCTGCTAAATCTATTCTAAGATTATCAGAAACTTTATATCCAATATTCACATCGAAAAGATTTTTTTCTTGTACTTCCCCAGAAAATAACCCTTGATTGGACATAAAGGAATCATCATGTTGAAATGCAACAGCACCACTTAATTTATCTTTTGAATACATTACACCTGCTCTATACTTAAATCTTGGAGCATTTAAATAAGATGAAAAAGGAAGTCCGTCATCATTTGACTCTCCAGGAATCCATTCGTTCTGACTTAACCAGGAGCTATTTAACCATAAGGTTACATTATCACTCGCAAAATATTCTAGGGCTAAATCAGCTCCATAATGACTTCTTGTAACGTCCGAAAAAATACGATATCCTGCAGGTATGTGCATCAATCCATCCCCTTGTGGCACAGAAAGTGTTTCTACCGTACCAATAATAGGCATTAAAGGTGTGATTTGTGCTTCAAATCCAGCACCTCCTTGTGCAAAAGCACCTCCAGCTGCAGCGGCTAAACCTCCTATGGTTTGTGCTACCGAAGGTATCCCTAATGCAGGTACTCCATCAAATGGAAGTCCTGAAGCAGTGTAAATGGCTTGTACTCCTGCCAAAACCCCTGCGTCAGAAGCAAAATCTCCGCTTACCTGATTACCTAAATCTGTTGCAAAATCTGCTCCTGCAAGTTGATATGTAGGGGCAACCGCTGTAAACTGAGTAAATCCTCTTCTTTCATACGTATATACGTCTAAGGCCACAGAAAGTTTGTTTCCTATCATTCCTTGATATCCAAATTCAAAAGAGTTTAAAGTTCCTACTTGGGATTGTAATGTTGGTACTAACTCCTCCAATGGCTCTCCATTAAATAGGTTATATCCTACTAATTGACCTGTTCCTCCAGAAGGAACATATGTGCTAAAGAAGTTTGTTACAACACCTGCAAAAGGGTTTCCAGCCAAACCTTGAGATAAGGCTGCTAGAGTTGGTTCAGCAACTGCACCGTAAGCATAAGCTAGAGGGAACTGTTGCGTTCCATATGGTAAATCTGGCAATCCCGGTACTGAAAGATCAATCATTGGGTTGTCAGAAAATAATTGTGGAGAATTTTGTCCTGATAGCCAAACATCAGCAATCCCTGGTGCTAAAACAGAAACAGGAAAGTCTATATTCTGTTCTAGGGCAGTGGGTCCAAATGTTGCTCTGTTAAAAGAAGCTCTAAAGGTGTGTTTATCACTTGCTTTATATACCAACGCTACTCTCGGCGCAAAAGCTCCTTTATCGATGAAATTAATTTTATCATATCTTCCTGCATAGGTGAGGTCAAGTTTATCACCTAATTTAGAAGTTCCCTGAAGATAGGCACCTGTAATGATGTAATCATCATTGTCATCATTACGTCCGTATAAGGTGTATTCTGAATCAGATTTTATATTTCTGTAATCTGAACCTACAGTAAAGTTGGTATTCAGAAAACCAGGAACGTCAAAATTATATTGAACTTGTGCTTCTAGTGCCGATCGTTTCGCAACTTGTCTCAGACCAGAATTGTATAAAAAGGTAGGCTTTTTTGCACTACCTCCATCATTATAATTGTAGTAAACCTGTCCAAAAAATCCTCCTGACTGAATTCTTCCTTGAGTCCAGTAATCATTTCCTTGGGTATACCCAGCTCCCTGCGAGTTAAAAAATAGTCCTCCTCCATTAGCAAAACCTGCCGAAACAAATGCATTTGTATTATCCGATGGACGAAATTCTAAGTGAACATTGGCAGAATAATTTCTGTATTCTGTTGCTAAAGGATTTCCATCGCCATTATCATCTAAGTCGGCCATTGTCAATAAGAGTTCTCCTGGTTGAGTTGGATCTACTCTATTGTCAATAATAGCAGGTTGAGAAATTGTCTGGCTTAAAGAATTAATGAATGCCTCGTCTTCAACAGGGTCCAACTGAAAATCAGTCCCTTTCATATATCTCATATTTACCTTAAACCCAAATTTGTCATTATCGTTTTTAAACGCGTGACGTACTGCCATTCCTGTAGTGTTTAAAGTTCCTCCTAGGAATTCAACAGTAGTTCCAGGATGATCAATTGCACTTTTTGACATAAAGTGCACAACCCCAGAAGTTACTCCTGGGCCATATAGTGCCGAGGCAGCCCCCCTAACAACTTCAACTCTTTGAATATCTATATTAGACATCCCTGTTTGGTAGCTAATATAGGTTCCTGCTGAAGGAGTCACTAAATAACGATAATCTAAAATTGGAAAGGCTGCAGTTCCAAATACTCCAGAACCAGCTCTCATTTCAATATTGATAGAGTTCGCTGATTGTTGTTGAAGTTGAACACCAGGAACATTTATTAAGTTACGAACTGGGTCAACAACATTCGCTGAATTTTCAATGTCTTTTGATGTTAAAACAGTAACTGACGCCGGAGCCTCTTGTACTTTTTGTCTCCTTCTGGAGGCAGAAAAAACAATTTCTTCTAAAGCAGTAGCGTCCTCAACAAGATCAACAACTACCTTTTGTTTGTTTTCTGTAATGTCAACTTTTACCATCTGAAATCCTAACATAGAGACCTCAATTGAAAAAGGGGGGGCGTCTTTAACGTTTAAGATAAAATTTCCCTCAAAATCTGTTGTTGTACCAACAGCTTTCCCGGAAACTTTAACATTTGCCCCTAAAAGCGTTTCTCCTGTTTTTGCGTCTTTAACTGTCCCTGATATCGTTGTTTGGGCAGTCATTGCTGTGCTGAAAAGAAGCACAAGCGCAAAGAATATTGTCTTTTTTATCATGATATAAATTATTTGTTAGCTATTACGAAAGTACAATTTTTTTTTATTTGTGTAATATATTTGATTTATTTTTGGATTATCACCCATTATGAGTTTGATTTTTTATTAATATCATATTTTTGTTCTACTTTGATTTTTTTCATTTGCTGAATTGTACCTTTGCCTTATAATTACTCTTGGTTTTGAAAATTATTCATTCTATTTCTCGCTTTGTTTGTTCTGATAAAACCATTGTAACCATTGGTACATTTGATGGTGTTCATATTGGGCATCAAAAAATATTAAAGAACCTCATTAAAACAGCTAAAAAAGAAAATAAAAAATCTGTCCTATTAACCTTTTTCCCTCATCCAAGGATGGTTTTACAAAAAGAGGCAAACCTCTTTTTATTAAATACTATAGAAGAAAAATCTCATTTATTAAAAAAGATGGGTTTAGATTACCTTATAATTCACCCGTTTAATAAAGAATTTTCTAGGCTAACAGCAATTGATTTTGTAAGACACTTTTTAGTAAATAAACTAAATACTTCGAAATTAATTATTGGCTACGATCATCATTTTGGAAAAAATAGAGAAGGGAATATTGACCAATTAAAAGAATACAGCTTATTGTATGATTTTCTTGTTGAAGAAATTCCTTCTCAAGATGTTGATGATGTATCAGTAAGTTCCACAAAAATAAGGAACGCTTTGCTTAATGGTAATTTAGAAACCGCAAATAAATTCCTCGGTTATAACTATATGCTTAGCGGCAAGGTTATAAATGGGGAAAACTTCGGAAATACAATTGGTTTTCCTACGGCAAACTTATCGGTAAAAGAAGCCTATAAATTAATCCCAAAAACAGGCGTGTATGTTATAAAAACATTGATTGATGGCCTGTTGCTTTTTGGGATGATGAATATTGGTTTTAGACCAACCCTAGGAGGAAATAATCAGACAATTGAAGTTCATTTATTCAAGTTCAAGAATAATATTTATGGAAAAAAAATAACTGTTGAGCTTCTTTATTTTCTCAGAGATGAGAAAAAATTTGATACTGTTGAAGATTTATCTCATCAATTAACTATCGATAAAAAAAATGCCCTTTCTTTTGTTTCTAACAATCTTTTATAACTCATTGTTATATTGATTCACTTCCTGTATCTTTGAGGCCTTAACAGTTTCATAAAACATGCTACAGGTTCAGTTTATAAAAAACAATCTAGATTTAGTTTTAGAAGGGTTGTCAAAAAGAAATTTTGCAAATGCAAAACAAATAATTGACGCTGTTTTAGAATTAGATAAAACAAGGAGAAAAACTCAAGTGTTACTAGATAATACCTTGGCTGAATCGAATGCTCTTTCTAAGGAAATTGGTCTTTTATATAAGTCTGGAGACGTTCAAAAAGCAACTCTCTTAAAAGAAAAAACAAGCCGGCTTAAAAATGATTCTAAGGCCTTAAATGATCAATTAAGCATCGCCAATAAAGAGCTGCAAGAGTTGTTGTTTCAAATTCCAAATATTCCACATCATTCTGTGGCTCCAGGAGAATCTGAAAAAGACAATGAAGAAATTCTAAGAGAAGGAACAATTCCTGTGTTATATGAAGGGGCCCTTCCGCACTGGGAGTTGGGAAAAAAATACGATATTATTGATTTTGAGCTTGGAACAAAAATTACTGGAGCAGGTTTTCCTGTTTACAAGGGAAAAGGAGCAAAGCTTCAACGAGCATTAATTAATTATTTTCTAGATAAAAATATTGCTGCTGGCTATTCTGAATTTCAGGTTCCACATCTTGTAAACGAAGCATCGGGTATTGGAACAGGTCAATTGCCTGATAAAGAAGGGCAGATGTATTATATTAGTAGTGATGACTTCTATTTAATTCCTACTGCAGAGGTTCCTATCACAAACTTGTTTCGTGGCAATTTAATAAACGAAAGTGATTTGCCTATTGCCTGCACTGGATATACACCTTGTTTCAGGCGAGAGGCAGGGAGTTATGGTGCACATGTAAGAGGGTTGAATCGACTACATCAGTTTGATAAGGTAGAAATTGTACGTGTTGAGCATCCTGATCATTCATATGATGCTTTAGATGGAATGGTGGCTCATATCAAAGGAATTTTAAATGAATTAAAATTACCTTACAGAATTTTGCGTCTTTGTGGGGGAGATACTGGGTTTACTGCTGCCTTAACTTTTGATTTTGAAGTGTTTTCAACAGCTCAAGATAGGTGGTTAGAAATTAGCTCGGCATCTAATTTTGAAACATTTCAGGCCAATCGATTAAAACTGCGATTTAAAAATAAATTTGGGGAAAATCAACTCGTTCACACATTAAACGGGAGTTCTTTAGCTTTGCCTAGGGTTTTGGCTGGAATCTTGGAAAATTATCAAACAAAAGAAGGGATTCAGATACCAGACGTATTAGTTCCTTACACTGGTTTTAATCTAATTAGCAATCACTGCAGCAATTAATCTTTTGTATTTATTCATTTCTAAAAGTGCATTAAGGTAGTTGCTTATTTGACCCCTTTTCATGAATTCAACAGAGTTCTGTTTTGCCGTTTCATATTGTTTGGTTAATTCTTTCATCCTTAATTTCATATTTGTTTGTTTTTATATAGACAACTATTGTGCCAAAAAGTTTCAACAATGCTTTTAAAAATAGATCGGTTTAATGAAAATTTAACAATCTAGTTGGTTATCTTTGGTTTAGATGAAGAACTTTTTATTCATAACTGTATTGTTTTACAGCGCAGTTGCTTTATGTCAGAACAATGCTGCTTTGGCTGATCGTTATTTCCATCAAGGAGATTATGAAAAGGCGTCTCAACTCTATGAGTCCCTAGAAAAAAACAATCCTTTTAATACAAGATATTTAAAACGACTGATTACTTGTTTTCAAGAGACCAATAAATATAAAAAGGCAGAAGAATTCCTTCATAAAAAACTCCTTAAGAACCCCAATCAACTCTTTTTACATGTTGAAATAGGATACAACTTTGATCGTCAACAAAAAAAAGAAGCTGCAAAAAACGAGTATTTAATTGCAATAGCCTCTATTGAGAACAATCCTAATTTGGGTGGGCTTATTGGTAAAATGTTTCAAGAAAACAACTTACTAGACTATGCTATTGAGGCGTATTCTAAAACAATGGATCTAAATAAAAATGCGCAATATGAATTTCAAATCGCGCAAATTTATGGAGAGAAGGGGCAGTTCGAAAAAATGTTTGACTATTATATGGATTTGATCAATAAAAACCCTAACAGCATTGGGGGTATTCAGCGGTTTATGAGCAAATACATAAATGATGATCCTTTAAATAAAAATAATATTGCGTTAAAAAAGGCCTTACTCAGAAAATCCATTAGCAACCCAAAGAATGTTTGGAATGAGCTTTTAAGTTGGTTGTTCGCCAAACAAAAAGAATACAGAAAAGCGTTTGTTCAAGAAAAAGCACTTTTTAAAAGGGATCCAACTTATCTTGACTCTCTTTTTAGATTAGGAAAAATCGCTTTTGAAGATGGTGATTTTTTGACAGCAACAAGTTGTTTTGCTTTTTTTTTACAAAACACCGTTTTTATTGAAGAAAAAATAACTGCTGAATTATACCTATTAAAAATAGCAGTCCAAGAGTTGGACACAAACAGCGATGTGTTATTTAAAAAAACACTCCAAAAATACGGCGTTAATAGAAATACCGTTGAGATTCAAATTGCTTTTGCCGATTATTTAGCCTTTCAAAAAAACAATCCCTTAAAGGCGATTGATGTCCTGGAAGTTGCCTTGTCTTTTTCTACCTCTAAGTTTCAAAAAGCAAGAATAAAATTATCGCTAGGAGATATTTTTGTTTTTACCGGAAGACTTAACAAAGCTCTTATTTATTTTTCTCAGGTACAAGCACAAGTAAAAAACCACCCTTTATCTCAAGAGGCTCGCTTTAAAGTCGCGCAGACATCTTATTTTAAAGGAGATTTTCGATGGGCCAAATCTCAGTTAAAGGTTTTAAAGGGGTCTACTTCGCAGCTTATCGCGAATGATGCTGTTAAATTATTTTTAATTATTTCAGACAACGAATCTAAAGACTCTATCCCTTCTGGGTTAAAAGAATTTGCAAAAGCCGATTTGTTTGCTTATCAAAATAAAAATACCGAAGCTATTGCTATTTACAGAACTCTTTTAGAGAAATATTCTGGTCAAAATATTGAGGATCATGCTCTATTTAGGCTTGCGAAAATGTATCTGCGAGAATCTCAATTCGAAAAAGGAATTTCCTCCCTTCTTCAGCTCATCTCTATTGATGGCAATGGAATTTTTGTTGATGATTCATATTATTTGCTAGCTAAAGTATATGAAAATGAGATGAAAGACCTTGAGAAGGCATCGGAATATTATCAAAAAATTATCTTTGAAAAAGCATCAAGTATATATGTCGTTGATGCCAGAAAAAAATATAGAGAATTACGAGGAGATGTGTTTAATTAATGATTTAACAACGTATTATTTTAGTCAAAAATGTATATATATAACGTTACAATAAGTGTCGATGATAGTATTCACGAAGAATGGCTTTCTTGGATCCATAATCATATAGAAGATGTATTGGCTACTGGTCAATTTATCTCTGCAAAACTAACACATGTTTTAGTGGAAGAAGAAATGGGGGAGATTACCTATTCTATTCAATACACGGCAAAAAGCCGTGAGGATTTAGATAAATATTATGAGGTTTACGCCCCAGAATTAAGAAATGACAGTTTCCATAAATTTAGGGATAAAATGCTTTCGTTTAGAACAGAATTAAAGGTTGTAAAAGAGTTTTTCCCAAAAAGCACACATCATTAATAATGACTGTAAGAGCAAAAAAACATTTAGGTCAACATTTCCTTACAAATGAAAGTATCGCTAAAGATATTTCAGATTCATTAACTAATATCGGCTATGACACTATTTTAGAAATAGGTCCTGGAATGGGCATGTTGACAAAATATTTGTTAGAAAAAAACAAGAAAATTATTGTGATGGAGATTGACAGGGATTCTGTTGTTTATTTAAAAACTAATTTTAAAAAAGAGCAACTTAATTTAGGACTTTCTGATGATCGCTTTAATATTATTGAGGGAGATTTTTTAAAATATGATTTATCCTCTTTTTTCAAAAATAAACAAGTGGCAATTATTGGCAACTATCCCTATAATATTTCTTCTCAAATTATTTTTAAAGCAATAGAGTATAGAGCTTATATTCCCGAACTATCCGGAATGTTCCAAAAAGAGGTGGCCCAAAGAATCGCAGAAAAAGAAGGAAGCAAAACTTATGGAATCATCTCTGTGTTAACGCAAGCTTTTTTTAATGTAGAATACTTATTTACAGTTCCTCCTTCAGAATTTAATCCTCCTCCAAAAGTAGATTCAGGGGTGATTCGTCTTACAAGAAAAGAGGTGTTTTCCTTATCTGTAGATGAAAATTTGTTTTTTCGAGTGGTAAAAACCGCCTTTAATCAAAGAAGAAAAATGTTGAGAACTAGTTTAAAATCTATGAATCTATCGGATACATTAAAAGAAGATGTTATCTTTGCGATGCGTCCAGAGCAATTGTCTGTGAACGAGTTTATTAAACTCACGCATAAAATAGCAAAAAATGTCATTTAAAATTACAGCTGAGCTTTTAGAAAAGATCACCGCATATATTGATTCTTCAAACAATAGGGCAATAATCGCCTTGTTTGAAGAGATGCATTATGCAGATATTGCGGAAATCCTTGAAGAGATCTCTTTTGATAATTCTATATACCTTATAAAGCTCTTGGATAGCGAAAAAACCTCCGCTGTTTTAACAGAGTTGGATGAAGAAATTCGTGAAAAAATTCTTCAAAATCTCTCTGCGAAAGAAATTGCAGAAGAAGTTGAAGAGTTAGATTCTGATGATGCAGCAGATATTATAGGTGAGCTTTCAGAAGAAAGACAAGAGGCTGTGATGTCTCAAATTGAAGACGAGGAGCGTGTAAAAGAAATTGAAGAACTTCTTACATATAGCGAAAACTCCGCTGGTGGACTAATGGCAAAAGAACTCGTAAAAGTAAATGAGAATTGGACCGTCCTAAAATGTGTCAGAGAAATGCGTGCTCAGGCAGAACAAGTAACAAGAGTTCATTCTATTTATGTTGTTGATGATGATGAGAAATTAAAAGGGCGTCTATCATTAAAAGATTTGTTAATTGCCTCAACAAAAACAGCGATTTCTGAAGTCTATATTCCTAAAGTAGATTTTGTGAACGTTCACGACGATTTAGATGAAGTTTCAAATAAAATGCGAAAATATGATCTGGAAGCAATTCCTGTTGTTGATGAAAATTGTATTTTATTGGGAAGAATTACCATTGATGATATCGTTGATGTCATAAAAGAAGAGGCCGATAAAGATTATCAATTGGCCGCAGGTTTAACACAAGATGTTGAAGCGGATGATAGTATTGCGCAATTAACCAAAGCGCGTTTACCCTGGTTATTTTTGGGTTTACTCGGTGGGGTGGGAGCCTTTTTAATAATGGTTTTATTTGAAAACTCATTTAATGAAAATGCTGTTTTGTTCTTTTTTACACCTTTGATTGCTGCAATGGCAGGAAATGTTGGAGTACAATCATCTGCTATTATTGTTCAAGGTTTGGCAAATGATGATGTAAAAGGAAGCATCAATAGCCGGTTGATTAAAGAGCTTTTTTTAGCGGCACTAAACGGAATTGTTTTGGCGCTATTTCTTTTTCTTTTTGTTTGGTATTATGAAGAAAAAGCAGACACTGCTTTTGCAATTTCTATCTCTCTTGTTGCTGTGATTGTTGTTGCTGGGTTAATTGGAACTTTTGTGCCGTTGTTTTTAAATAAAAGAGGCATAGATCCTGCAATAGCAACGGGCCCATTTATCACGACCAGTAATGATATTTTTGGAATCTTAATTTATTTTATGATTGCCAAACTTATTTTGGGAATCTAATGTTGTTTTTGAAATAAGTCCCACAAAACAATACCGCAACTTACAGAGATATTTAAAGA
>CATISV010000019.1 GCA_949541125.1 Flavobacterium sp. SCGC AAA160-P02 | reverse complement strand
CAATAGGTCCAAAATTAATGGCTGCTTCTTGTAATAATGCTAAACTCATAGTTTAAATATTTAAAAATTAATTAATGTTCTTCTTCTAATGCTTGCCCAAAATACAATGCGGAAAGCATCGTAAATATATAGGCTTGTATAGCCACAACTAGTACTTCAATAACACTTATAAACACAACAAATACTACAGATCCAATTCCAACGATGTAGTTTTGGAAAATAAATGTTAAGGATATTAAACTCAATACAATAATGTGTCCTGCGGTTATATTTGCAAAGAGACGAATTGTAAGGGCTATAGGTTTTATAAACATTCCCATAAACTCAATTGGGGCTAAAAATATTTTCATTGGCACAGGTAAGCCTGGCATCCACAACATATGCTTCCAATAATATTTCTTACTACTAAAGAGCGTAATAATAAATGTAATCGCCGCCAAAGTCATTGTAAAAGCAATATTACCACTTAGGTTACTACTGAATGGGAAAAATGGTATTAAGCCAAAAATATTATTTAACCAAATAAAGAAAAATAAGGTTAATAAAAATGGCATATATCTTTTATAGTGATGCTCTCCTATGTTGGGAATCGCTACTTCATCTCTAATAAAAATAATAATTGGCTCTAAAAATTTACCAATTCCTGAGGGAAGTCCGTCAATTGATTTTTTGTAAGAACGTGCGGCCGTTATGAAGATCAGCAGAATGACGATCATCGATAAAAATAAAGAAAATACATTTTTAGTGATTGAAAAATTTAGTGGCATTTTTGCATTGATAGGGTGATGCTCTTTGTCAAACTCTACAGTTGTAGCTCCGTCATTAAGCTGATATATTTTCTCGTGAAGATTTACGAACTTTTTTTCTTCTTTTTCAACGATTACTTTTCCGTCTATATCGTGATGGAATTCACTCGACATAAAAGTTACTAGTCCGCTATCCGTCCATAAAATTATTGGAAGAGGGACTGAAAATTCTCCAACAACGTGAAAACCGTGGCTGTCTTTAATATGATGAAAAATAAGTTCTTTTGTGTCAAAAGGCTTATCTTCTTGTTTATCTTTTTCTGATGCATATCCTACAAAAGATGTCCACAAAAAAAAGCTTCCTAAAAGTATCTTGAAAGTATTGATTTTCATCAAGTGTATTTTATTAAAATCGCTTTTCTAAAATTCTGTGCAAAGGTATATACATTATATGAATTGACAAACAAAAAACGAGAATGTTTACCCTTTTTGCAAAAATTTATTTACGCTGAAAATTTCAAAGGCTAAAAAGACAAAGTAAGGAATAAAAAAATTAAAAACTTCGACTTTTGTATGATCCGATTTATTGAGAAATAACGGAAGTAATAGAACAACAACCAAGGCCATCTTAATAGCGGTAAGAATTAAAAAAACATTCACGATATTTTTGTTTTTCGACCGTTTTTTTAGTGCTGTAAAAACGATTAATACAAGCAGAGCATTAAACACATAAATTAACCACAGAGGGATTACAAGTTCTCCTGTAAAAAATTGAATTAAAATATAATGATGAATCCCAAATAACGCCAAACTAAACAAGAGAAGTTGTGCTACAAAATAAAAATTAGTATTATTCATTTTTATAATTTATTATTTTGGTGTTTTATTTACTTGGCTAATTACATAATACATCGAGACGCCTAAAGCAACAAAAGAAAAAGAAATTGTAAATAGTTGGTATTTGTTTGGATACGCTTTGTCTAGTCTTTGCCCAGCATAAGCCCCCAAAACAATGATTACAATCATTTGAAATGCGATGCCAGAAAAACGTGCGTATTTATGAAGCTGTTTTTTCTTCGAGGGTTTTGGATTCCTCATTTTGATTCAGTTCTTTGATGGCCCCTTTCATAGTGCAATTCGCGTTGAATGTTGCGCCAGGCTCTACAGATAGTTTTCCAATCATAACATCTCCTGAAATGTTAGCGGTTGCTTTTATTGTTAAGGTTTCCTGAACAATTAATTCTCCTGTAAATCTTCCTTCGATATCGGAATTTATTGATTCTATTTTACCTTTAACAGAACCATCTGTGCCAATAATAACACGTCCTTTCGTTTTGATATTTCCTTCCAAAGCTCCGTCTATTCTAAAATCTCCTTCGGAAATAATATCTCCAACGATTGATGTGTTTTTTGCGATAACATTAATTTCCATTTTTTTGTGTATTTGTGTTTTTTCTTTGTTACTAAACATTCCATTTATTTTTTTAGCCTTTTCATAATTTCTAGCGCTTTTTTCCCTTGTTCTGTTTGTGGGTAATCAACCGCAACTTTTTCTAGAGCAGCAATATACGATTCTTTCTTCTGATATTTACCAATTGCATAGGCTTTTAATAGTTCAAACTTAGAAATTAACCTGTTATTTTCAACAAGCGTTGGAATCGTCATATCAATAAAACAAATCGCCTCTTCAAAAAAATCGTCTTTATACAAACGATATGCTATTTTATAAACCTCCGAATCTTCATTTATTTTTTTCTCTTTTGAAAGTGTTGCTTTTGGGTTTAGAATAATTTTTGCGAAAGGTGATTCAGGGTAGTTTTTTAAAACAACATTTTTATATTCATTTGATTTTACTTCTTCTTCTTCAGAATATAGCTCGTATAAATGATAGTTGGCCGGTAAGATTAATTCTTCGCGTGGTTTAGAGGCCAATAATCTTTCTAGGTTTTTAATTGATTTCGGCCTGTTTTTAAATCGCTCTTTGTATATTAATCCTAATTCAAATAATGCTTTATTTCTTTCAAAAGTCAAAGAATCAATTTCTTTTAACGTTTGCGGAACGCTTTCTAAATATGTAGACAATTCGTAACGCATTATTTTTTGATTATCAACAACTTCTATTTGTTTTTCCTCTTTACTAATGATTGTTTTATCTGACCACCTCCAGTTGTCTTCTAATGATCTGTTGCCCCAAACACGCTCAAATTCTGCTTTTCCATATCCAAGAGATTGGACGTTATAGAAATACCATTTTCCATTCGTTTTTGAGGATTTTATTTGGCCCCCAAAAGAACTGCCAAAAGAAATTGCATTTAATTTTCTTTGAGCCAACTCTTCATCTTTCTTTTTAATTTTATCGATATAATCTTGAAAATAGGTTTGTAACTCTTCTTTAGACATTAAGGCAAGAGAAAGGATGCTGTCATTGTTTTTAAGTATTTTCTCGTATTTTATAAGTGTTGCTAGGTTTTTAGCCTTTCTTTCAATTCTTTTTATTCTTGCTGTTTGTTTGTTTGGGGAAATCTGTAAAACACTGTCGTAATAAAATCCAGCGGTCACATAATCAAGCTGTTTAAAGTAAATTTTTGCTAAGTTTTCATAACTATATGTCTTTTGTTTAACAGCGCCTTTTTTTCGTAATGACTCATTATAATTTAAAATTGCTAAATCTATACTATCTCTTGATTCTTCCAAAACAGCAACTTGATAAAACAATCCATCTAAATAAGGTCTATTGTCTCTGTTTCTTATCATTTTTCTATATCTGTCCAACAACGCTATTGTTGAAGAATCGGAAATAGTATTTTTTGCCAGTTCAATAGCTGCATAAACTTTGTATTTATAGGGGCCTCTTTTAAAGTTAATCAATTTATCCAAAACGAGAGAGGCTGAGTCCTTAATTTTTTCTTTTCCATACAATTGTCCTAAAATAAATAGGTTTCTTGCTTTTTGATCTTTATTTTCTGATGTTTTTGTTGCACGCCATAAATATTTTTTTGCTTCTTGAATACTGTCTATTTTGATATAGGCCATGGCCAGTGCAGTATTTGCTTGCTCTCTTATTTGATCTGGTAATTCTGACTGTTTGAGTAATAATTCTAATGTTTCTATGGCTAGTTCTTCGTTATCTATTCTAATATGTGCTTTTGCTCTCCAAATTTTTGTTTCATTAATTAGGCTTGCGTTTGGGTAATTGGAAATGATATAATTATAGGCATCAATTGCTGGAATAAAACGTTCTGTATAGTATCTTGATTTTCCTAAAAGCAAATAGGCATCATCTATCTTTTTGTTCTTCTCTTTTCCATTGATATTCATGGAATGCTTTTGAATCGCTTTTACCGCTTTTTGTTCTGCTATGTCAAAAGGAGATTGTGTTTCCTGTGTGGTATTGTTGTTCGAGCTAAATCCTGCGCCGGGGCCTTTCATTTTGGAGATAAAATCAGTTGTTTTCACCCGGCTCCTTTCAAACTTCAGTGGCTCTATGGGAAGTAGTTCAAAAAAATCATCTTCATATCTTGAATTGATGTTTTGAATTCCTTGCTGAAAAGCCACCTCTCCGTTATACAAAATATTGTATTGAGTGGAAAGCGCATTGTATTTTCTATTTAAAAACGCATCTTTCTTTGTGCTGCAAGAAACAATGATAAATAAAAAACCAAGAATTCCTATTTTATGAAGGTTTCGCATAAAAATTTAACTATAGCCTACAACATATTTTCTTTAAATATATTGCCGTAGGGCTTGTAAAAATAGAAATAAAACTGCGATTTTCTTTTTTATACCGAAAAATAAGCCTCTAACTCTTGTAAGGTCTCTTTTGAAGTTTCAATATCTTTTACAACAATCCCTTTATCTAAAACAACAATGCGTTCGCACACCTCAGTAACATGGCTTAAGTCATGACTTGACACTAGAACAGTAATGTTTCTATCTTCAGTAATCGTTTTTAATATTTTTTTAAGGCGAATTTGTGTTGTTGGGTCTAAGTTTGCGAAAGGCTCATCTAGAACGATTACTTGTGGTTTTCCCATCATAGCCGCAACAATTCCTGCTTTTTTTTGATTTCCCTTACTTAAGTCTCTTAGGTATTTTTTCTTTCCTAAAACCTCTCCATTAAAAAACTCGTCAAACTGATCTAAAAAAGTAGCAACATCTGCTTTATTCATCCCTCGTAAATCTCCAATAAAGTCAAAATATTCTTCGGGTGTTAAATAGCCAATTAAAAAACTTTCGTCTATAAATGATCCTGTAAATGTTTTCCAGGCCTCACTCTTATGTACTTGAATTTCATTATTTGTGATGGCACCTGTTGTTGGTCTAATCAGGTCTAACAGAATATTAAAATATGTTGTTTTCCCTGCTCCATTATTGCCTACCAAACCAAAACTTTGCCCCGTAGGAATTTCAAGAGAGTCTATGTTTAGCACCTCTGCTTTTCCGTATTTTTTTGAAAGTTGCATCGTCTGTATCATTGTTTTTAATTTTCTTGATTAAATGCGTGAATCATAACATATTTTTTTGCAATATATCTTTTTGTGATAGCCGTCATTAAATTTTTGTGTAGCATAATCCCTATAAAGCCCATAACCACAATAGTTGCAGTTGCAATTTCAAAACCAATTAACCAGTTAATTAGTCCGAAAATTCCCATTGGTAATAACATTAACGGGAAACCAATAATCCATTGAACAGCTCCTGTGCCTTGAAAATTGAAGGCTGCTTTTTCCTCTAGGTTTATTTTTTTTCTGTTAAAAGTTCCTCCGTATAAAATTACATGTGTATTTACGCCCACATTGTAAATCATTGCTGCAAAATGAACTAACAATACTTTCCACCCAAAATAAACATACGGAATTCCGAACACAAAAAGTGCAACAACACTAATTGTCATGATTGTAAATTTCGATTTTAAATAACGTTCGTACTTAAAATTCTGACTCATTAACATGTTGTAATAACCACTATCCCAAGCAGGAATGAACTGACCAAAGTTAATTAAGAATATTCCTGTAGAAAAAACACCAACAAAAACATACATAAAATCCTTGCCTGCATAAACTGGGTTTGGATAGAAAAAAAGACCATATAAAAGACCGATAGCAACCATCCAAACTGATGATTTTGTTCGCTTGTTTCTCCATATTAAACGTAAATCATTTTTAATAAATGGTGCTAAATCTCCTAACCTTTCGGTAAATGATAAGTCTGCAGAGCTTACTTCTTTGGTTCTTTCTGATATTATTGCATCTAAATAAACTTCATTTCTTAATTGTTTATAGTTTATTACATACAGCCCTAGTAATAAAGCTAAAAATGCAATCGTTAGAATTGGTGATTGATAAACACCATCAAAACCCTGCCCTATAAAGCCTGGTAAATCGAAAAAGTTAAAATGTTGAACTAAGTAACCTACGATTAACAGCGCTATTAAACCCCCAAAAACAGCATTATTTTTGTTAACTAAAAAATTGAAAAAATTAGCAGATTGTATTAATAAAATCATTGTAGCTAACCAGCCCATAACTCCTGCCACATCATATCCTTGATTTATTAAAACAATGGAAAAAGGAATGTAAAAAAACAATCCCATAATATTAAAAAAAGAGAATGATGATTTCATTAAAATAAAATGGACAATCTTGCTTTTTTGAATCGGTAAAATAAGTAATGGTTTTATATTCATTACAGGTAGTTTCTGCATAGTATACCTAAAAATTAAATCGCCGATTATTGCATACAATAAAAATGAATTTACAACCTGTAACGGATCTTGTTCAGGAAAGATTTTTTTTAGTATAAAATATGCGCCAACACCAATAAATAGAAAAGATGCAATAAAATATAGTGCTAAAAAACCTGTTAATATTTTTAAGACAATGCTTTTCCCAAACGAGGCAGAGCGAACAAACTGTTTCCATTCTATTGATAGAAAAAATGACATCATATGTTTCTGGTTTAATTTCTTGGTTGTTGTTTAATGAGTAATCATTATCTTTGTTTTGTTACAAAAAACAGTCTATTTTACAAAAATTTACAGGTCAAATGTAAAAATATTTTCTGTTTTAAAATAAATTTATATTTTCGCGGAATAAATTATGAAAATTGCAATTAAGAATTCAGATTATTTGGGGGTAATAGCAAACGCCCTCTGTATGCTTCATTGTTTAACAACACCCTTTATTTTTATTTCTCAAGCTCAAGCATCAACGCTCAGTTCTGAAATTCCTTTTTTATGGCAATCGATAAATTATGTATTCTTATTTATTTCCTTAATTGCTGTGTATCAATCAATACGAAACTCTTCCAATTTTTATGTTAGGGTTTCGCTATTTATTTCTTGGTTGTTTTTATGTCTCTTTATTTTAAACGAAGGACTTGAAGTGTATCATATTCCAGAATTTTTTACATTTTCGGCGGCAATTTTACTTTCTCTTTTACATATATATAACCTAAAATATTGTACTTGTGAAGAAGAGGATTGTTGCGTGCATAAAAACAGCTGAAAATTTAGAACAGGAAAATCGTTGTGTAACGAAAAGTAAAAAACCCTTTTCCAAGAGTTCTTGAATTTCTATAAAACTTAAATTAACAGAGTTTTTACTCATAATATTTAATCTCAATGAAAAAAAGAATTATTCTCCTTTTTTGTATTCCTTTAATAATAAGTGCTTGCAAAGAGAAATTAAACAAAAGAGAGCCTGTGGTAAATTATCCTAAAACTGCTAAAATCCCCGTAATTGACACATATTTTAATACAGAAATAATTGACAATTATCGCTGGTTAGAAGATGATAACAGTAAAGAAACTGGTGAATGGGTTATCGAAGAAAATAAATTTACTTTTAAGTATTTATCTAAAATTTCATACAGAAATCAATTAAAAGACCGCTTATCTGAATTGTGGAATTATGAAAAAATTTCGGCTCCATTTACTGAAGGAGACTATACTTATTACTACAAAAATGATGGTTTACAAAATCAATATGTTGTATACAGAAAAAATAAAAATGTGGATGGTGGTGAGGAGGTTTTTTTAGATCCTAACACTTTTTCTAAGGATGCTACTACTTCTCTAGGTGGATTATCTTTTTCAAGGGATGGAAAGACAGCGGCTTATTCTATTTCTGAAGGAGGAAGTGATTGGAGAAAAATCATTGTAATTGATGTTGGTTCTAAAAAAGCAAAAGAAGATACTCTTGTTGATGTTAAGTTCTCAGGGGTTTCGTGGAAGGGAAATGATGGCTTTTTTTACTCGAGTTACGATAAGCCCACAGGAAGTGAATTGTCTGCAAAAACAGATCAACACAAATTATACTACCATAAATTAGGAACAACTCAAAAAGAAGATAAAATTATTTTTGGAGATATCGCTAACCAAAAGCATCGATATGTTGGTGGCTCTGTTACCGAAGATGATCGATATTTAGTAATTTCCGCGTCAACATCTACTTCTGGAAACAAACTTTTTATTCAAGATTTAACAAAGAAAGACAGTCCCTTAATTCCTGTTATAGACAACTTTGATAGCGATACTTATCTTTTAGATAACAAGGGCAGTACTCTCTATTTAGTAACGAACCTAAACGCTCCAAATCAAAAAATTGTAATAGTGGACGCAAAAAACCCTAGTTCTGAAAATTGGAAAGATTTTATCCCTGAGACAGACCATGTGTTAAGCGCTTCTTCTGGAGGGGGTTATTTTTATACAAAATACACAGTTGATGCTGTTTCTAGGGTCTTACAATACGATTTTAATGGAAAATTGGTCCGTGAAATTCCCTTGCCCGGTGTTGGTAATGTTGGTGGTTTTGGTGGAAAGAAAAATATGACAACGGATTATTATTCCTTTACAAACTACAACACTCCTTCAAGTATATATACGTTTAATCTTGAAACCGGAAAATCAGAATTATATTGGAGTCCAGCAATTGATTTTAATCCAGAAGATTATATAAGTACTCAAATTTTCTACACCTCAAAAGACGGAACCAAAGTACCTATGATTATAACCCATAAAAGAGGGGTAAAATTAAATGGAAAAAACCCAACTCTTTTGTACGGATATGGAGGGTTTAATATTAGCTTAAATCCTGGCTTCAGTATTGCTAATGCTGTATGGATGGAACTAGGGGGTGTTTATGCTGTTCCTAACCTTCGTGGAGGGGGAGAATATGGTAAAGAATGGCATAGGGCAGGAACTCAATTACAAAAGCAAAATGTTTTTGATGATTTTGTTGCGGCTGCAGAATATTTAATCCTAAACAACTATACTTCTTCAGAATATCTAGCAATTAGAGGTGGTTCTAATGGTGGTTTACTTGTTGGAGCGACGATGACACAAAGACCTGACTTAATGCAAGTAGCATTACCTGCGGTTGGGGTTTTAGACATGTTACGTTACCATACATTTACTGCAGGTGCTGGATGGGCTTATGATTACGGTACATCAGAACAAAGCAAGGAAATGTTTGAATATTTAAAGGGGTATTCTCCTGTTCATAATGTAACTGAAGGAGTGTCTTATCCAGCGACATTGATTACCACAGGAGATCATGATGATCGTGTGGTCCCAGCTCATAGTTTTAAGTTTGCTGCAGAATTACAAGATAAACAACTAGGAGATAAGCCTATACTGATTAGAATTGAGACAAATGCTGGCCATGGTAGTGGAACACCTGTTTCAAAAACTATTGAACAGTACGCTGATATTTTTGGTTTCACACTATATAATATGGGTTTTGATAAGTTACCAAATCACTAGAGCGTAAATTGATTTCTTGAAAAAGATTTTGGCGATCATAAAGGAATATATATTATTTCAAATGCTGATCAAATAATTAATCAAAACGATTTGGATTGGTTTATTGGCTGGGTAAAAGACTAAGATGTGCTTTCAGTCGATTATCAACATAGCCAATTCTTTCCCGACCAAAGAACCAATAGCAATCCCCATTCCGCCTAGGCGGACGCCACAAAAAACATGATCTGAGAGCTGTTTGACGATGGGGTTTTTTTGATTGCCAACCCCCATAATTCCACTCCATCGATGGTCTATTTCAAAATCTTTCTCTGGTAAAACTATGGTTTTTAGAAGCGTTTCTAATTTTTGTTGAATTCGTTTTGTTTGACCAAATCGAGTGGTTTCTTCTGTTTTAAAGTCAAGATTTCTACCTCCTCCAAGTAAAATTCTATTGTGAATATTCCTAAAGTAATAATAGCCTTCATCCAAATGAAACACCCCTTTGATGTGCAGGTCTTTTATTGGGCTTGTTATTAATACTTGAGCCCTGGCCGGTTGAACACACTCATGGAATAATTCTTTTGAAAAGCCATTGGTAGCAAAACATAGTTTAGAGGTCATAAACTCTCCTTGGTTGGTTTGAATTTTTACATGGTTCAAGTCTTCAGAAAAACTTTGTACCATCGTATTATTTAGGATTTTAATACCCTTTTTTTGTGCTATTATCAAAAGTTCTGCAACCATTTTACCTGTATCTATTTGTCCTTCGAAATGATTAACAATCTGCGTTTTTATGCAGTTTTTAAATTTAAATTTATCAGCAGTTACAGCAAAAACGTTCTCCCTGAAAATAGGAAAAAGTAGCTGATTCAAGTCACCAATACTGTTGCTGCATTCTTCAAACTTTTCAGATTCGACAAAGAGCTCATATCCATGGTTTTGCTGGTAATCAATTTTTTTGTCCCCCAAAAGGCTTCTCAGGGTTAAAAGCCCTTCCCAGCGTTTTTTTACCAACGTAAAAACCTCTTCTTCTGAGTGGTTTTTTAAATCACTTAATAGTTCTGAAGCACTTCCAAAACAAGCAAATCCGGCGTTTTTAGTGCTAGCCCCTTGCGGAAGCACTCCTTTTTCTAGAATCAACACGTTTGCTTTTGGAAATCTTTCTTTAAGATTGATTGCACAAGTTAGTCCCACGATTCCGCTCCCCACAATCACAAAATCGTTCCCAGTAAACCATTCTTTATGTTCCCAATAACTATAATTCACACTAATGATTTTTTAAAACAATTGCTGTTTTCCATTTGGGCATATTGACCATAATTTGGTATCTTTAGATACCCTGCTTTTTTATATAATTGAATGGCTTCTTGTTGTTTGTCTCCGGTCTCTAAAACAGAGTATTTAAATTTTTCTTGTTGGGCCCAACTTTCCAAAAATGTTAGGATAGTCTTTGCAATTCCTAAACCTCTATGTTCCTTTTTAACATACATTCTTTTTATCTCAACAGTATGAATGTCTATTTTTCGAAAAGCGCCACAACCAACAGCGAATTTGTTTTTGTAAGCTACAACAATGTTATTTATTTTATCAAGACGATTAAACTCTTTATAAAACACATGATCCTCACCATCTGTTTTTTCTAGATAAGCATCTAGCTCCTTTATTAGGATTCTAAAGTCTTTGTTTTTTTTGTTTGTCTTAATGATTTTTATCATTGTTGATCACAAGAATACTTAATTTATTTGTGGGTAAATCTTTTAATCTCGTCTGCTAAACCATTATGTCGTAAACAATCTTTTTAAGGCTCTTCTTTTTACATTATAGTTCATTTTCCTTAAGCAATGACTTTGTTGATCTGTTGAGTGAAGAGAAGCTTACTCTATAATCTTTAATTTGCACCTGTTTTTTTAAACAATTCCTTGAGCAAGCATAGCATCAGCCACTTTAACAAAGCCTGCGATATTTGCTCCTTTTATATAATCAATTGAACCGTCTTCATTTTTACCGTATGTAACACAAGAAGTGTGAATATTTTTCATTATTTCCTTAAGCTTGTTATCAACTTCATTTCTTGTCCAGCTTAGGCGTAACGAATTTTGACTCATTTCTAAACCCGATGTTGCCACCCCTCCTGCATTGGATGCTTTTCCTGGAGCAAACAAAATCTTTGCTTTTTGAAACTCATAAATAGCTTCTGGTGTTGAAGGCATGTTTGCTCCTTCAGAAACACACATACAACCGTTTTCTATTAATTTTTTAGCTTCTTCTCCATTCAGCTCATTTTGAGTTGCGCATGGCAAAGCGATGTCACATTTTTCGGACCACGGTCTTTGTCCTGCATAATATTTTGCTTTTGGATACGTGTCAATATATGCACTAATTCTTTCTCTTCGTACGTTTTTAAGGTTCATTAAGAATTTTAATTTCTTTAAATCAATTCCTTCTTCGTCTACTATATATCCCCCTGAGTCTGACATTGTTAATACTGTTGCGCCTAACTCAATCGCTTTTTCTGCAGCATATTGTGCCACATTTCCAGAACCAGAGATAACAACTTTTTTTCCTCTAAAAGAATCGTTTTTTGTTTTCAGCATATTCTCTGCAAAATATACTGTTCCATAACCTGTTGCTTCGGGTCTAATTAGAGATCCTCCCCAAGAGGCGCCTTTACCCGTTAGAACACCGGTAAAAGAATTTTTGAGTTTTTTATACATTCCAAACATAAAGCCAATCTCTCTTCCCCCAACACCAATATCTCCGGCAGGAACATCTGTATTGTGACCAATGTGCCTAAATAATTCACTCATAAATGCGTGGCAAAATCGCATAATCTCATTATCTGACTTTCCTTTTGGGTCAAAATCAGCCCCCCCTTTTCCTCCACCCATAGGTAACGTAGTCAGGGAATTTTTAAAAACTTGCTCAAAAGCCAAAAACTTTAAAATACTGGCGTTTACCGTAGGGTGAAAACGCAGGCCTCCTTTGTATGGGCCAATTGCAGAATTCATTTGAACCCGATACCCTCTGTTTACTTGTATTACTCCATTATCATCTACCCAAGACACTCGAAATGAAATTAACCGCTCTGGCTCAACCATTCTTAAAAGAATGTTTTTTCCGTTATAAATCTCTTTTTCGGCAATGTAAGGGATTACAGTTTCTGCCACCTCTTGTACTGCTTGTAAGAATTCTGGTTCGTGGCGATTTCTTTGTTTCACCAAATCCATAAAAGCATTAACTTTTGCTTCCATATGCTTCTTTTTTGTTTTCTGGTTTAATTGTCTGGCAAAGATATATATTTTAGAGCATCTTAATATTACTTTTTTTGTTTTGTTTATCCTTAAAATATGTGTTTTCAATCGTTTTCGTTTAAAAATAGTTTTCACCTAAAATTTGATTTGGTTTCTTTATAAAAAATGTAAATTTGTACTTTTATTACAGTATCATATAAAATGTTAGATAAGGTTAAAGAACTTTCAGAAGAGGTTAGGTTGTTTAAATCCGTTTCAAAAGATGAGATAGAATCTTTTAGAATTAAGTACCTTGGAACCAAGGGCTTGTTAAAAGAGTTGTTCTCTGAATTTAAAAACGTTGACCCTGCGTTACGAAAAGACTTTGGTCAAGCGTTAAACAGTCTAAAGAAAGCAACTGAAGAGAAAGTTCGCTTTTTAAATGATTCGCTTGAAAATTCTGACGATGAAAATGGTTCTTACGGCGATTTAACACGACCAGGTGAGCCGATTAGATTAGGTTCTCAACACCCTATTTCTATTGTGAAAAATAAGATAATCGATGTTTTTAATCGTGTTGGTTTTACTGTTTCTGAAGGCCCAGAAATTGAAGATGATTGGCATAATTTTACAGCGTTAAACCTTCCTGAGTATCACCCCGCAAGAGATATGCAGGATACTTTTTTTATTGATGAAGATCCAGATATTTTATTAAGAACACACACGTCTTCCGTTCAGGTTCGTTATATGGAAAACAATGAGCCTCCTATAAGAACTGTTTCGCCAGGAAGGGTTTTTAGAAATGAAGATATTTCCGCCAGAGCTCATTGTATTTTTCACCAAGTTGAGGGTTTATATATTGATACTGACGTTTCTTTTGCTGATTTAAAACAAACCTTGTTGTATTTTACAAAAGAGATGTTTGGAACATCCAAGATTCGTTTGCGACCTTCGTATTTTCCGTTTACAGAACCTAGCGCAGAAGTAGATATTTACTGGGGATTGGAAACAGAAACGGATTATCGAATTACAAAAGGCACAGGTTGGTTAGAAATTATGGGCTGTGGAATGGTAGACCCTAATGTCTTAAAAAACTGTAATATTGACCCCTCTGTTTATAGTGGGTATGCCTTTGGAATGGGGATAGAAAGAATTGCAATGTTATTATATCAAATTCCTGACATTAGAATGTTTTATGAAAATGATATTCGTTTTTTAAAGCAGTTTAAGTCCGTCTTATAATTTTTTAGTTTATTTTTTTACTTAATTCTTCAAAGACTTTTTTAGCGTCTTTTCCTTTATAAAGAACCATATAAACCGCGTTAATTATTGGTGTTCGTGCCCCGTTTTCTTGTTTAATTTTATACGCGCTTTTTGTTGCATAATATCCTTCTGCGACCATGCTCATTTCAAACATAGCTGATTTCACCGTGTAGCCTTTCCCTATCATGTTACCAAACATTCTATTTCTGCTAAATGTAGAATAACCTGTAACAAGCAAATCTCCTAAATATGCTGAATTATTAATATTTCTTTTCATCTTATGAACTTTTTTAATGAAGCGTTTCATTTCTCGGATAGAATTGCTCATTAGAACTGATTGAAAATTATCACCATATCCCAAACCATGAGAGATCCCTGCAGCAATTGCAAATATGTTTTTTAAAGTAGCGGCATATTCTGTTCCAATAATATCGTCAGAGGTCTTTACTCTTATGTATCTACTTTTTAATTGGTCACCAACAAAGGAGGCTTTGTCTTGATCTTTGCAGGCTATCGTTAGATATGAGAGACGTTCCATTGCGACCTCTTCTGCATGACATGGGCCTGTTATAACTCCAATGTTTTCAATAAGAACTCCTTCTTCTTTTAAAAAATGTTCTCCAACAATAAGTCCGGATTCTGGCACAATCCCTTTAATGGCCGAAAAAATTATTTTATCTGTTACCGGGGTGGTTATTTTTTTTAGTTCCTGTGTTAAATAAACAGAAGGTACTGCAAAAATCAATACATTATATTCTTCTATTATTTTATTAATTTCATCTGATAATTCTAATTGTTTAGGGTCTAATTCTGCGGAACTTAGATAATTAGGGTTGTGTTTGTTTGTTTTTATGTACTCTATTACATAAGGATTTCTAATGTACCACCCTATTTTGTTTCGGTTTTCTGACAACATTTTTACAATTGCTGTTGCCCAGCTTCCCCCTCCAATAACCGCTATTTTTAGATCTCCTTTCATTTTGTGTTGATTTAAAAAAACCAAAAGTAATAATTCTAATATCTAATACACAAAGCTCTTGTGATTTATTATATTTGTTTATGTCTTTCAATAAAATAACCATAGAAATAGTTAATAACTCAAAGCATCAAATCCCTGAATACAAAACCCTTTTTTCTGCAGGAGTGGACTTGCAAGCAAATATTAATCAGCCAATTACAATAAGCCCTTTAGAGAGGGTTATTATTAAAACAGGGTTATTAATAGCGCTACCGCCTGGATTTGAGGCTCAGATTAGACCCCGTAGTGGTCTTGCAGCAAAAAAAGGAATTACGGTATTAAACAGCCCAGGAACTATAGACGCAGATTATAGGGGAGAAATTGGTGTTATTTTAATAAACCTTTCTAATGAGGATTTTGAAATTAATGACGGTGATCGTATTGCACAAATGGTTGTTTCACAACATAGCCATGTATTATTTGAGGAAGTAAGGGTATTAAGTAAAACAAAGCGCGGTACAGGAGGATTTGGGAGTACTGGTATTTAAAATCCTTTAATTTTATTCGTGATTTTCTGTTTTATTTTTAATTTTACCTTCTAACTCCTCCATTAAATCAGGATTATCCTTTATCAAGCTTTTTACCGCATCTCTTCCTTGTCCTAATTTTGTTTCTCCGTAGCTAAACCAGGATCCACTTTTTTTAACTATTCCATACTCTACCCCAAGATCCAGTATTTCACCTACTTTTGAAATACCTTCTCCATACATTATATCAAATTCCGCTATTTGGAATGGTGGAGCAACTTTATTTTTAACAACTTTTACTTTTGTTTGATTTCCTATAACCCGGTCTCCTTCCTTTATCTGGGTACGTCTTCTAATATCTAAACGAACAGAGGCGTAAAATTTTAATGCATTTCCTCCGGTAGTTGTCTCCGGATTTCCAAACATAACACCTATTTTTTCTCGTAATTGATTGATAAAAATAACTGTGCATTTTGTTTTGCTTATTGTCCCTGTAAGTTTACGTAATGCCTGAGACATTAAACGAGCATGAAGCCCCATTTTTGAGTCTCCCATTTCTCCTTCTATTTCTGATTTAGGTGTTAGAGCTGCGACAGAGTCTATAACTATTATATCAATTGCTCCTGATCGTATTAAATTATCAGCAATTTCTAATGCTTGTTCTCCATGGTCTGGCTGTGAAATAATTAAATTATCTATGTCTATTCCAAGGTTAGAAGCATAAAAGCGATCAAAAGCATGTTCCGCATCAACAAAAGCTGCAATCCCACCTGCCTTCTGTGCTTCTGCAATTGCGTGTAGGGTTAGTGTAGTTTTTCCTGAGGATTCTGGACCATAAATTTCAACAACCCTTCCTCTGGGATATCCTCCAACCCCTAAAGCTAAATCCAAACCTAAAGATCCTGAAGAGATGGCCTCTACTTCTTCTATAACACTATCACCCATTTTCATAACGGAGCCTTTTCCGTATGTTTTATCTAATTTATCTAAGGTTAATTGAAGGGCTTTAAGCTTTGCTTGTTTTTCTTTATCTTCTGACATACATCTTTCTTTTTTGTTTTTTATAATAGTCTTGACAAGGTACAAAATTTACAAAAGAATACTTCTGTTTTTACTTGTTATTGTTTTAATATAACGAATTTATTTTCGTATCATTTTTACATGTGGTATTCCATCTTCTAAATACTCTTCTCCTTGTTGAACAAACCCTAAAGTATTATAAAATTTTGTGAGGTATTTTTGTGCTGATATAAGTATAGATTTCTCTGTAAATGTTTTTTCTATAAAAACAATTGATTCTTTCACTAACTTATAACCTAAAGAAAAACCTCTATATTCTTTTTTAACTACAATTCTTCCAATACTAGGTTTAGCAAAATAATCTCCAGAATCAAAAATACGACTATAGGCTATTAGTTGGTTGTTTTTTATACCTATTACATGGTAAGCAATTTGGTCTTTATTATCTAGATCTTGATAAACACAATTTTGTTCAACAACAAAAACCTCAGATCTTAACTGGAGAATTGAATATATATTTTCTATTGTTAAATCTTCGAACTTTTTAATGATTATTTTCATTTTATTCTTGCAAATATTTTATTTACTCTATTTAAATGTCTTCCTCCTTCAAAGGATGTTGTTAAGAAAGTTTCTACCATTTTTATAGCTTGGGGTATAGAGGTATACCTGGCAGGAATACATAAAATATTTGCATTGTTGTGCTGTCTTATTAATTTTACTATTTCATTTGTCCAACACAAGCCCGCTCTTATATCTTTATATTTGTTTGCTGTCATAGCGACACCGTTAGCACTTCCGCATAAAAGAATACCTAAATCTGCTTTTTTTGAAATCACATCCTTAGCAACAGGATGAACAAAATCTGGGTAATCAACACTATCTTTAAAATCTGTTCCATAATTATTTATATCTATTCCTTTAGATTTTAATACATCTATGATTGCAAATTTATACTCTGTTCCTGCGTGGTCATTTCCGATAGAAATATTCATTATATATTGGTTTTAATAGAATTACTTTTTACAAAAGTACAAATTGAAGTGATTATCAACTATGTTACAAAATAAAAGATATCTTTTTTTTATTACATCTTATATTTCCTTATTTTTTTGTTTTATATAATTGTTGAAAAGTCTATGAAAATTTTAAAAAAAATATTTGATAGTTTCCTTTTTTTTATTAGTCATTTTTTTTCTATTATTTACAAATAAATATTTCATTTTTTAATGAGTAGTTATAAACAAAAATTATTCATTTTTTCTACACTTTCTTTTAAAAAATTAATTAAAAAACAAAATATTTTAATTAAATTTTTTTTGTTGATATAAAGAAGAAAACTATGTTTTTTATGGGTTTTAATATCTAATAACTTGTGAATATTTTTTAATAAATCAAAAAAACAAACTTTTTATTAATTATTTATACTTGATGTTCACAATCTATTATAAATACCATATAAATAAATATTTATAATAAATTATATGTATACTATTTATAAATGTTCATAAAAAAATTAAGGGATAATAAAAAAAAGTGCTTCAGGTATAATACTAACCTTTAGAGATCCTTGACCTATTAATTCCCCATCTCCTTCAATAAAAGACTTCTCTTTTTTTTGTTGCAATATTTTTATCTCTTTAACCTTATAATTTTCTATTTTTTTATGTTCTACAATTGTTCCATTATATAATTTATGAATATTACATATTAACTCAAAAAAAGAAAAATCTTTAACGATAGTAATATCAAGAAAACCGTCATTAGGAGATGGGTTTTTTGTTATTTGTAAACCACCTCCAGAGTATTTACATATTCCAAATAATATCATTAAACATTTAACTCTTTTTTTTTGTTTTTTAATATAAATATCATAAGATAATTTCTTGTAAAACAACAAACTATATAATCCTGTTAGTAAAAAAGAAATTGGACCTAATTTTTTTAATAATTGTAATTTATTAATTACATATGCATTATAACCAATGCCTGCTAGATTATTAAAAAACTCTTTCTTACCTGAATCTAAATGAAGACAACCAATATCTTGCAATCTTGTATTACCTAATTTTAGAATTTTAATTGATTCTTTGATAGAGTTTGGAATTGTATATGTTTTAATCCAATCATTTCCTGTTCCTAAAGGAATAACCGCCACTTTAATATCTAAAGTTTTTATATACCTTTGTGTCATGATTCCGTTTACAACATGATGTAGAGTTCCGTCACCTCCTACAGATATTAATTTTCTATATCCTTTCTTTAAAGCATTATTTACAAGAAGAATTTCATGTTTATTATATAGAGTAAAAGCAAAGTCATAACTAATTTTTTCTTTTTTTAATAACTTTTGAATAAGATTCCAAGAGTTATTAAAATTTTTATTACCCGCAGAAGGATTTACAATTAAAAACCAAGAATCTATCATATTGAAATATATATACCACAGCTAAACTAAAAAAAATGAAAGTACGAAGTATAATCATAAATTATTAATTTATAGATAATAGAAAGATAAATTTGTATTTTTCAGAATAATTAAAAAATAGATATGAGTAGAAAGAAAAAAATCTACAAAAAAAAAGGAAAAATAATTAAAAATTTAACAAGGAATATTATTAAAATTCTTAATAAAAATCCCTCCAAAAAATATAATTACAAACAAATTGCTGCAATATTAGGAATCTCTGACACAGATGGAAAAACACAAATTTTAAAGAAACTACAAGAACTATCACTAACCAAAAAAATAAAAGAAATAGATCGTGGAAAATATCATATAAATGAAGAAAAAAAATATCATACAGGAATTTTAGATATTACATCAAACAGAAATGGTTATTTTATAAGTGATTATTTCGAAAAAGATATTTTAATTCCGTCTAATAATTTAGGAAAAGGTTTACAAGACGATGTAGTAAAAGTGTTAATATATAAAAGAAGGGGAAGCAAAAATTTAGAAGCAGAAGTTGTAGAAATTATAGAAAGAGGGAATACATCATTTGTAGGGGTTTTACAAATGAATAAAGATTATGGATTTGTTATTTGTGATAATAAAAAAATTCACGTAGATATCTTTATTCCAAAAGGAAAATTAAATGGTGCTTCACATGGAGACAAAGTATATGTGACATTATTAGATTGGCCAGAAAAATCCAAAAATCCATATGGAAAAATATCTCGTATTCTTGGAAAACCAGGAGAGCATAATACAGAAATTCATTCTATTTTATTAGAGTATAATTTACCCTATAAATTTGAAAAAGATGTAGAAGAGGATGCTAGAAAGCTTTCTTTAGAGATAACGAAAGAAGAAATATCCAAAAGAAGAGATATGCGTCATGAATTAACCTTTACTATTGATCCTAAAGATGCGAAAGATTTTGATGATGCCTTATCTTTTAAAAAATTAAAAAACGGTAATTATGAAATTGGAATACATATAGCAGATGTGTCTCATTATGTACAACCAAATACAATTTTAGATAAAGAAGCTTATCATAGAGCAACTTCAGTTTATTTGGTTGATAGAGTGGTACCGATGCTCCCAGAAATTCTATCTAATGGTGTTTGTTCTTTAAGACCAAATGAAGAAAAACTAACATTTTCTTCGGTCTTTGAAATCAATTCTGAGGCAGAACTCATTTCTCAATGGTTTGGTAGAACAGTTATATATTCAAATAAACGTTTCGCTTATGAAGAAGCCCAATCCATAATAGAGAATTGTTCATTAGAAAAAAGAAAAGAGACAGGATATAATATGCCAGAAAATGTTTCTTTATTAAACAACTCTTATTATGTTGAAGAGCCGATAATAGAAGCAATACTTAAACTAAATAATCTTGCAACAATCCTTCGGAAAAAAAGGATGGATAATGGAGCTATTTCTTTTGATAAAGTAGAAGTAAAATTTCATCTAGATGAACAGGCAACACCAACAGGAGTTTATTTTAAAGAATCAAAAGAAGCAAACAAACTTATTGAGGAGTTTATGTTGTTAGCAAATAGAAAGGTTGCAGAATTTATAGGAGAACATAATAATAAACCAACAAATAAAACCTTTATTTATAGAGTTCATGACGAACCCGATGTAGAAAAATTATCTTTATTACAAAATATAATTAGCAAATTTGGATATAAAATCAATACAGATACGAGAGAAGGTACTTCAAAAAGCTTAAATAAATTATTAAAAGATGTTCATGGAAAAAGCGAGGCAAATATGATAGAAACACTAACGATAAGATCAATGAGTAAAGCGGTTTATACTACTCAAAATATTGGCCACTATGGATTAGCTTTTGACTACTATTCTCATTTTACCTCGCCTATTCGGCGTTATCCCGATATAATAACACATCGATTATTACAGGAGTATTTAGATGGTCTAAAACCAACAAAAAAAGAGGATTATGAAACTATATGTAAACATACTTCAAAGCAAGAAGAATTAGCATCAAAAGCAGAAAGACAATCAATCAAATACATGCAAGTAAAATATATGCAAAATCAAAAGGGAGAAGAATTTAAAGGGGTTATATCTGGTGTAACAGAATGGGGGGTTTATGTAGAAATTATCTCAAATAAATGTGAAGGAATGGTGAGAATTAAAGACATAAAAAAAGATGATTATATATTTGATGAAAAACAGTATGCTATTGTGGGACGATCCACAAAACAGACCTATCAATTAGGTGACAAGGTTACTGTAAAAGTAAAAAAGACTGATTTAGAGAGAAAACAATTAGATTTTATATTAATAGAAGAATAAAAATAGTTTAATTCTGTTATCCTTAATGATTCAAAACATATATATTTAATTTCACAAAACAATCAAGACCAATAAAAAAGTTATCCAGATGAAAAAAATAAATCTATTACTCTTTTTAATAATTAGTAATTTTATTACCTCTCAAACAACGGTTACAAAAAATTTGGGAGATTTTAAAAAAATAAAAGTTTATAATGGAATTAACCTAGAACTCATTAGATCAAATGAACAAAAAATACAAATACAAGGAGAAAAAGCAGAAAAAATAAAAGTTAAAAACACGAATGGTATATTAAAAATAAGGTTAAAATTTCCGGAAATATCTGCCAGTGGTAAAGTTGAAATAAAATTATTCTACAAAAATGACATCCATACAATTGACGCAAATGAAGGAGCAGAAATAACAGGAAACGAAATCAAACAGAAACACCTTGAGATAAAAGCACAAGAAGGAGCTTTTATAGATCTTGACATAAAAGCGAAGCATTTAAAAATTAAATCTTCCTCAGGAGGAATAGTAAAACTTACAGGTAGTACAAAAAACCAAGAAGTAGAATTAGATTTATACGGAGTGTATCATGGATATGGATTAAATGTGTCTGATTATACAATGATAAACGCAGGAACTGGAGCAAAAGCAGAAGTAAAGCCAGGAGAAATTCTAGATGCGAAAGTAAGTTTTGGGGGCTCTATATTCTACAAAGGAACACCAGAGGTTGTTAAAAACAAAAAAGTAGCAGGAGGAATTATAAAACAAATGAATTAATTGATTCAAAGGATTTTGTATATTTGTTTATATATAATAGAAACAAAAAAAGATGACGATGAATATATTTCTTTTAGGGATGCCTAGTATCGGTTCTTGGGTGATTATAGCACTTGCTCTTTTATTATTCTTTGGAGGAAAAAAAATACCAGAACTAATGAAAGGTTTAGGGGGTGGTATAAAAGAGTTTAAAAAAGCCTCTAAAGAAGACAAGAAAGACGAAGAAAGATTAGATGAAAAAAAATAAAACCGAAGATGTTTTCTTTGGTTTTTATAATTTAACAGCGGTTCCTGATGCAGTTACCATCAACATTCCTCCTCTATTTCCTATAGTCTCATAATCTAAATCTACACCAATTATTGCGTCTGCATTAATTTTTTGAGCATTCTCTTTCATCTCTCTTAAGGCGGTATCTTTTGCTTCACGAAGAACATTTTCATAAGATTTAGACCTCCCCCCAACAATATCTCTAATACTAGCAAAAAAGTCTTTAAAGATGTTTGCCCCTATTATAGTTTCTCCAGTAACAATCTCTAGATATTCCTTAACTGGCCTATTATCTATATTGTTTGTTGTAGATATAATCATCCTTACTCATTTAACTTTTTCTTATTCTTTTTCATTGCTTCCCCAATCTGATTGCTAGCTGTAAAGCTTGCCACCATGTCATTTAACATTTGACTTCCTGCTTGTGGAGAATTAGGTAACAGAATTAAGTTGCTGTTTGTTTCTTGTCCAATAGATTGAAGTGTGTCATAATGTTGAGTTACAACAATTAAAGCAGACGCTTCTTGAGAGTTGATACCAACCTTGTTTAAAACCTCTACAGACTCTTCTAAACCACGAGCAATCTCTCTTCTTTGATCAGCAATACCCTGGCCTTGTAAACGCTTGCTTTCTGCTTCAGCCTTTGCTTTCTCAACAATTAAAATTCGTGCTGCATCTCCCTCATATTGAGCAGCAGTTTTTTCCCTATCAGCAGCGTTAATCCTATTCATTGCAGCTTTTACCTGAGCGTCAGGATCAATATCTGTTACTAGTGTTTTAATAATATCATATCCATACTCCATCATTGCATCATTCAATTCAGATTTCACAGCGATAGCAATATCGTCTTTTTTAACAAAGACATCATCTAACCTCATTTTAGGTACTTCGGCCCGAACTACATCAAACACATAAGAGGTAATCTGATCATGAGGATAATCTAGTTTATAAAAAGCCTCATACACCTTATCTTTTATAACTTTAAACTGCACGGATACTTTTATCTTCACAAAAACATCATCTAATGTTTTTGTTTCAATAATCACATCTAGTTGCTGAATTTTAAGACTCATTCTTCCTGCAATTCTTTGAACAATAGGAATTTTAAACTGAAGACCAGATTGACGAATAACACTAAAACGACCAAAGGTCTCAATCACTGCAGCTGTCTGTTGCTTAACAATAAATACAGCCCCAAAAAGGAGCAGGAAAAAAAGAAAAATTACAATGTAAAAGAAAATAGTGTTTATCATGATTTTTTGGTATATATTACAGTTCTATAAAGATACTACAAAACATCTTTAACAACAAGACGAAAAAAAAAGAAAATGTTACAAATAAACTATTTCTTTTTTACACTCATCTTATATTTTATCCATTTTTTGAATTGCTTGGAAGAGAGCACTTTCTCTAGCTCGAGATCTAAATTCTTTTCCTTTTCTTCAACAACCTCAATAATTGGCTCAAAAGTACTCGTTACCTCCTTTGTTGCTTTTTGAATAACACTATAATCTTTTGTTTTAAAAGACTCTTGACGAGCAAATTCTATTTTGGTTTTTCCCTCATAAAACAAAAAACTATTAATTCTTTTTACTTGATTTAATTCTTTATTAAATCGTCCAAAAATAGAAGTTACAACATCAAAGGCTTCCATAGATTTTTTGAGACCGATTTTTTTAATGACCTTCTCTGTATTATAAAAAGTCATCCCAACCGCCTTTTCTACATCAATTTCTGGTAGCCTTTGCTTTTGAGGGGCCACAGGACCTCTAGGTTGTATTCTCTGCCTTCTGTTATATTGGGCGTATGCCGACAAAGAAAAAAGAAATAACAAAATAGAAACAAGCAGTTTAGTTCTCATAATTTTTTATTAAATTGTTAATACGCAAAATAGTTTCTTTCTCCCCAATTATTTCCATAACATCAAACAAACTAGGGCCCTTCATTTCTCCAACTAGAGCCAATCTTAGAAGTTGCATTGTTTTTCCAAAACCAATCCCTTTATTTGTAATCCATTCTTTTACAGAGTTCTCTATTGCTATTGAAGAAAAGTCTTTAATAATAGAAAGGGTGTTTAATAATTCTAGTAATAATTCAACCGATTCAGGCCCTCGATGTTTATCTAGGGTCTTCTGTTCGAATGTACAAGGTGTAACAAAAAAGAAACTACTTAATCGCCAAAAATCACTAACAAAAACCGCTCTTTCTTTAATAAGAGAAACGATTTTTTCTAAATCGTTGAGACGATCCAGGTTTATTTTTTTATCATTTAATTCAGCCCGATATAATCGAGCAAGCTCAGAGACAGGCTTTTGTTGTAAATATTGTTGATTAAACCACCTAGCCTTGTCCAAATTAAACCTCGAACCAGATTTTCCCACCTTAGATAAATCAAAGGCATCAATTAACTTATTGAGAGAAAAAATTTCCTGATCTGTGCCAGGGTTCCACCCTAAAAAGGCTAACATATTGATAAAGGCATCCGAGAAATAACCCACTTCTTTGAATCCGCGAGAGGTTTCTCCAGTTTGCTCATTGGTATATTCTAAAGGAAACACAGGAAACCCATGTTTGTCGCCATCTCTTTTACTTAATTTACCCTTTCCTGTGGGTTTAAGAATCAAAGGAAGGTGAGCAAATTTCGGAGGCGCCCAGTTAAACGCCTTATATAACAACACGTGTAACGCCATTGACGGGAGCCACTCTTCACCACGAATGACGTGACTAATTTTCATTAAATGATCATCAACAATATTTGCCAAATGATATGTTGGCATACCGTCACTTTTAAACAATACCTTGTCATCTAAAGTTCTCGTATCAATAATAATCTTCCCCCTAATTTCATCTACCATCTTTAGTGTTTCAATTTCAGGACATTTAAAACGAACCACAAACTTCTCTCCTGCACAAATTTTTTCTTGAACCTCTTTTTTAGAAAGCACTAAAGAGTTTACTAATCTGCCCTTTTCTCTATTATGATAATTATAAATAAATGTTTTGCCTTTTTTTTCATGCCCTTTTCTCTCTTTTTCTAAGGCCTCCGGAGTATCAAAAGCGTAATACGCTTTTCCTGTTTTTATTAATATATCAACATACTTTTTATAAATATGAGACCTCTCTGACTGTCTATATGGCCCTTCATCATAAGGAATATTACACCATTTAATCGCATCAATAATATATCTCTCAGCATTTTTAACAAGACGATTACGATCAGTGTCTTCTATTCGCAATACAAATGTTCCGTTGTGTTTTTTAGCAAACAAATAATTATAAAGTGCTGTTCTTACACCTCCAATGTGAAGAGGGCCTGTTGGGCTTGGAGCAAAACGAACACGAACAGAAGACTTCATTAATAAATAAAAATTAAAAAGCAAAGATACTTTTATCAAATTACATAAAAAAGGAATTCACAGCAACAGAGCAGAAAGAAATCTTTTCACTTTCACAAAGCAGGCCAATTTAAAAAATGGTATTTTTATTCATTCATGGAAGAGTATGCTAACATTCAAAATAAATTATCTTTTTTTTATAAAAAGTACTATACCAGTAACCTTATTAAAGGAGCTATATTGTTTTGCTCTCTAGGAGCACTATATTTTCTTATTACACTTTATATTGAGCTATTCTTTTGGTTACCCCCCTTATACAGAACACTATTGTTTTGGGTTTTTATCTTTATGGAAGTAATTTTGTTTAGCAAGTTGATATTAATTCCTCTTGCCCACCTATTAAAAATTAGCAAGGGAATTAACGAACTTCAATCATCTAAAATGATTGGTGACTTTTTCCCAGAGGTTCAAGACAAACTATTGAACATACTTCAGCTCAAAGAGAGCAGTAATGAAACAGCTCTCATATTGGCAAGCATTGAGCAAAAGGCACAACAAATAAAACTTGTTCCCTTTACAAATGCAATACGTCTTAAAAAAAACGCTGCTTATTTAAAATATTTGCTTTTTCCCATATTGCTTTGGGCAGCCTCTTTTCTGACTGGCACAAACAAAGATTTGTCTAGTAGTTTTGGCAGATTTGTTAATCATAAAACCGCTTTTATACCTCCCGCCCCTTTTTCGTTTTCTTTAGAAAAAGAAAGTCTACAGGTAATTCAAGGAAATTCACGTACGATCACCGTAACCATTATTGGAGACATTGTTCCAGAAGAAGTTAAAATAGTATATAATAACCAAACATATTTTTTACAAGAGGAGTCAAGAAGGTCTTTTAGTTTCACCTTTACCAACGTTTTAGAACCAATTAGATTTCATCTAGTATCAGGTGGTGTTGCCTCTCAAGATTATACACTTAACGTTTTAAAACCACCAACAATACAAAATGTTTTAGTTGACTTAAAATACCCTAAGTACACTAAAAAAAAAGAGGAACAAGGTAGCGGCTCAGGAATCCTTATTGTGCCAGAGGGCACAAAAATAACCTGGCAAGTGGCAACACACCAATCAGATTCTATATACTTTATAGAAAAAGATAAACGAACCCCTTTTAAGCAAACGAGCCCAAATACTTTCAACCACAAACATACAGCCAGGAAAGCTCTTCAATATCAAATATCCTCGTCAAATAATGAATTTAAAGATTATGAAAAGCTTTCTTATTCTTTAAGCGTTATTAAAGACGCCCCACCCTCTATCACTGTTGCATCTAATATAGACAGTTTACAAACAGATCAAGCTATGTTTGCTGGACACATCTCAGATGATTATGGAATAAGTAATCTTAGCGTTTTTTATTATATTGAAGAATACCCTGAAAAGATAACACGAGTTAATTTAGAAAGTTCTGAAGAAAAGGTACAAACGTTTTTTTATCAATTTCCAAACCAACTAGACATTGAAGAAGGAGCAACCTATAAAATTTATTATCAAGTATCAGATAACGATGCGATTAACGGAAGGAAGCAATCTGTAAGCAAAACCTTTACATACAGAAAAAAAACAAAAGAAGAGCTCGACCACGAAGAGTTAAAGAAGCAAAGAGCCGCAATTCAAAATTTAGAAAAATCAATTCAAAATTATCAACAAGAACAAGAACTAGTTCAGCAATTTCAGATAGAATCTCAAATTAAGAGAGGGTTCAATTGGAACGATAAGAAGAAAATAGAAGAGCTTATAAAAAGACAAAAACAATACGAAGAAATGATGGATAGACAAACCGACCTTCTTCAAGAAACCCTCTATAAAAAAGGGAGGGACAATCAACTGCTTAACAAGAAGAAAGAGGATCTTCAAAAAAGAATAGAAGAGTTAAAAAAACTCAACAGAAAAAACAAGCTGTTAGAAGAGCTTCAAAAAGCAACAGACAAATTAAATAAAGAAGAATTGTTACAAAAAACAAAACAATTAGCAAAACAAAATAAACAACAAGAAAAAAGCATTGAAAGAATTCTAGAATTAATCAAGCGCTTTTATGTGGAGGAGAAAACGGTGCAAATTGCAAACAAATTAGAAGCCCTCTCAAAAAAACAAGACAAACTAACCAACAGAAAAGAAAACGTTTTAGAGAAACAAAAAGAGATTCGAAAACAATTTGATAATCTAGCGAATGAATTAGAAGACGTAATCAAAGAGAATGATAATCTAAGAGAGCCGATGAATCTGCCCGAATTGCAAGAAGACATAAACAACGTTAATGAAGAATTATCCAATGCAGAAATAAAACTAAACAAACAACAGCCCAGCGCAAAAAAGAACCAACAAAGAGCGTCTAAAATAATGAAAAAAATGAGTCAGAAAATGCAACAAGCGATCTCTGACATGCAGGCTGCTTCTATCGAAGAAAACACAGACGATCTTAGAAAAATTTTAGAAAATTTAGTTTCCTTTTCTTTCAAACAAGAGGCCTTGTTAGAAAAATTCAACAAAATTAGTATTCGACATCCAGAGTTTGGGAATGAGTTAAAAAAACAAAACCAACTAAGAGCCTATTTTGAACACATTGACGATAGTTTATTTGTATTGTCTCTTAGAATACCTCAACTTTCCTCAAAAATTCAAACAGAATTAACAAACGTAGAGTACCATTTAAATCGCTCTCTTGAGAATTTTTCAGAGAACCTGTTTTATAAAGGAAGCTCAAGCCAACAACAAGCACTAACATCTGTAAATAACCTCTCAGACTTTCTAAGTGACTTTCTTAACAACTTACAAAATTCTATTGGCTCAGGAAAAGGAAAACCCTTTAGCTTGCCAACTCTTATCCAACAACAAAAGAATCTTTCTGAAGAAATAAAAAAGGGTGTAAAAAGAAGTGAAAACAAAACAGGTGACCAGAAAGGAAAAGCAGAAGAGAGAGTAAACGAAGAAGTGTTTAAAATATATCAAGAGCAAAGTAGAATCAAAAATCAGCTTTATGATGCGATTAAAAACCAAGGAAAAGGGCTTGGTAAATCCATGGAGGTCTTAAAAACCATGGAACAGCTAGAAAATGATATTTTAGAAAAAGGATTTACCCAACAGGTTCTCCAAAAAATGCAACTGCTTGATTATGAGTTGTTGAAGCTTGATAAGGCCTCCCTAAAACAAGGAGAGGAAAAGCAAAAAAAATCTAAATCTAGTACTAACACGTATCAAAAAAAGAGCATAAGAGAAATTAAATTTAAAAAGCTGTTTTACGATCAAATCGAGATATTAAACAGACAATCCTTACCTTTGCACGAGGATTTTGAAAAAAAGGTTCAGTTGTATTTTTTAAAAAAGAATAAAGAGTGATTACATTTAATTATCAAACAGCGTTTGTTTTAAAAAATGAATCACAAACCTCTGATTGGATTCAGAAAATTATCGATTCTGAGGGTTTTCAAACAGGAGATATAAACTATGTTTTTTGTGATGACAATTATTTAAATACAATGAATGTTGAGTTTCTTAATCATAATACATATACAGATATTATCAGCTTTGATTATTCACAAGGGAAGGAACTTCATGGAGAGATATATATATCAATACAACGAGTTGTCGAAAACGCAAAGGAGTTCCACACCACCTTTGAAAATGAACTCCACAGGGTGATCGTTCATGGCATTTTGCACTTTATGGGGCATAAAGACAAAACGACAGAAGAAAAAAAAGCAATGAGAATTAAGGAAAACAATAGTCTAAAAAAACTAACGCACTGAAAAACAGCCGTTTAGGCTGTTTCACGTGAAACACAGATGAGTATATTTAACACCATATATGATGTAATTGTTGTTGGCGGAGGTCATGCCGGCAGCGAAGCGGCAGCTGCAAGTGCTAATATGGGAGCTAGAACCTTGTTGATTACAATGAATTTACAAAATATAGCTCAAATGAGCTGTAATCCGGCCATGGGCGGAATTGCAAAAGGCCAAATTATAAGAGAAATCGATGCCTTAGGAGGTTATAGTGCTATCGTTACTGACAATTCTGCGATCCAGTTTAAGATGCTTAATAAATCTAAAGGCCCCGCCATGTGGAGCCCAAGAGCTCAATCTGACAGAATGCTGTTTTCTCAATCCTGGAGAGAGATTTTAGAAACTACACCTAATGTGGATTTTTATCAAGACTCAGTTATTGGTTTATTATTTGATAATCAAAAAATAATAGGTGTTAAAACAGCCCTGGGCCCACAGATTAATGGAAAATCCGTGATTCTTACTGCCGGTACTTTTTTGAATGGACTAATTCATATTGGAGACAAATCATTTGGAGGGGGAAGAGCTGGAGAAAGATCATCAACTGGAATAACAGAAGATTTAAATCATCAAGGGTTCGAGTCTGGTAGAATGAAAACAGGAACCCCACCAAGGGTTGATGGACGATCTTTGGATTATTCAAAAATGGAAGAACAACCAGGAGATAAAATAACACACTCCTTTTCCTTTCTCGAAACAAAACCTCTAAAAAAACAGCGGTCTTGTTATTTAACTCATACCAACGAAAAAGTACATGCTCTCTTAAGAGAGGGGTTTGATCGTTCTCCAATGTTTAATGGCAGGATTCAATCGACAGGACCAAGATACTGTCCATCAATAGAGGACAAAATTGATCGTTTTTCAACCAAGGATAGACATCAAATTTTTGTGGAACCTGAAGGTTGGAACACAGTAGAAACCTATGTTAACGGATTCTCTACATCATTGCCAGAAGATGTTCAAGACAAAGCGATACGCCTTATTCCAGGCTTTGAAAAGGTTAAGTTTTTTAGATATGGGTACGCTATAGAATATGATTATTTTCCTCCGACGCAATTAAAGCACTCTTTAGAAACAAAACTAATCGATAATTTGTTCTTTGCCGGCCAAATTAATGGTACAACGGGTTATGAAGAGGCTGCTGCTCAGGGCCTAATGGCAGGCATAAATGCGGCCCTAAAAACACAAAATAAGCCTCCTTTTGTCTTAAAAAGAAATCAGGCATACATAGGGGTCTTAATAGATGATTTGATTACCAAAGGTACCGATGAGCCTTATAGAATGTTTACATCGAGGGCAGAATACAGAACCCTGTTAAGGCAAGACAATGCAGACATAAGGCTTACCCCCCTAGGACACGAATTAGGCCTTGCCTCAGAACAAAGGCTTGTTAAAATGAAGGCAAAAAAGAAAAAGACAGCAAACTTAATCAAGTTTTTAAAAGAAACGAGTGTGACCAAAGCAGAAATCAACCCTATATTAGAAACGAAAGGGCTTTCAAAGATTAATCAATCCCTTAAACTCTATAAGGTTGCTGCAAGGCCCCAGTTGTGTTTTAAAGACTTTAAAAATATAGAATCACTTCAAAACTTTTTAACGACAGAAAAAATAGACAATACAATTCTTGAACAGGCAGAAATTCATTTAAAGTATTCTGGTTATATTGAGAAAGAAAAGTCTAATGCGGACAAGCTAAATAGATTGGAAAACGTGATTATTCCTCAAAACTTTAACTACGAAAAGGTTAGATCATTATCATATGAAGCGAAAGAAAAACTAACTAAAATCCAGCCGACAACCATCTCTCAAGCGACAAGGATTAGCGGAGTTTCACCAAGCGATATTTCTGTTTTATTGGTTTATATGGGGCGTTAAATAATTTTGTAATCAATGTTCCACATGAAACATTATTAAAATATAATGACAGACACAGAACTTCATAATGAGATTACCCCCTATTTAATTTGCAAGGATTATTTGGTGTCAGATGAATCTTATTATGTGATGAAAAACCACCAATTAAAAATGTTGGTTACATCACCAATTCCTTCAGAATTCGATAAATATTATCTGTCTAAAAAGTATCAATCTCATAATAGTTCAAACTATTCAGTACTAAATCTTTTGTATAACCTAGTAAAAAAACGGTCATTTAAACAAAAAACAGCATTGTTCAATAAAGAAATTAAAAACCAAAAAATCTTAGATATAGGGGCGGGTACAGGCGATTTTTTGCTGTATTGCAAAAATAAAGGACTCAATATAACAGGAGTTGAGCCCAATGAAAACGCAAGAAAAAAAGCAGAATCCAAAGGGATAATTCTTCAGGATAGATTAGATAAAGTCGTTAAAAAAAAGTTTAATATTATAACACTTTGGCATGTTCTAGAGCACATTCCTAATCTCTATGAATCCATAGAACAAATAAAATCGCTTTTAAGTGAAAAAGGACAATTGTTTATTGCTGTTCCAAACTTTAAAAGCTATGATGCTCAATATTATAAAGAGTTTTGGGCGGCTTATGATGTTCCAAGACACCTTTGGCATTTTTCTCAACAATCTATAAAAACCCTTTTCTCAAGTGCAAACATGAAAGTAACTAGGGTTTACCCCTTAGTATACGATTCATTTTATGTGTCTCTTTTAAGTGAAAAAAATAAAACAGGAAAAAATAACTTTATCAAAGCTTTTCTTGTGGGACTAAAATCCAACCTAAAAGCAATGAAGTCAAAAGAATACTCATCACTTATTTATGAGATAGAGCACCGATAAAAGCTATTTTAAGGCTAAATAAGGGAACAATAAAGCTAAAACCACGAAACACCAAGGGCGAAACAGATAATCGATTAAAAGCGCCTAAAAAAACAGGTTTTAAATAATAAAAAACTATGGAGATTAAAAAACAAATAGAAAACACCTATGTTGTTATGAAATAACGATCAAACCTATTATTGTGATTATAAAATACACAGCCAAAGACATTGCTCCAGCGTAATCTTTTGCTAGTCTTTGACCAATTAAAAGACAGATTAAAGTAAGTGAACAAAGCTCCACTCCCAACAAAGCATAGAAATTATCGCCAGAAGACAATAGTGTATATATGCCTAACACCATACATATAGAGGCGATAAGTTCTAAAATTAAAACGATTCCCAATAAGGCAGGAACACTTTTTTGCAAAGGAGAGTTCTTAAAATGTTCTTTTATAAAAGAAACATTTCCTTTCCAATCAACCACCTTATCAATTCCAGATTGAAGAAAAGTAACAATTAGAAAAAGAAGAATTAATAATTCTGTAGAATATTGAGTAAAATAGGACATAAGATTAAAACCAGCCTTTTTTATTTAGTTGATATTCGTTGATAAATTCTTGATCAGATTTTGTTAAGTAAATAATTCCCTCAATAAATCCAATCAACCCCGCTATACCACAGGTTATGATGGAAATACCAATTTGGATTAGCCCTTCCTTTGTATAACCAAGAACAAATTTGTGAACCCCTATTTGCCCTAGTAAAATACCTAAAACACCCGCAACAACTCTCTTGCTTTTCACCGGGAACGACGTATTAATGTTCTGATTTTTTGTTTCCATATTGAAATTTTAAAATAGATGAAGCGAAGTAAATGAAATTTTTGAAGGAAAACAATTTTTTTATCTATCAGGAGAAAAATACTTCTTGATTTTTTGAACAATAGTATTTGCCAATCTGAGCTTACTTTCTTCTGTCCAACCGGCAATGTGTGGAGAAAGAACAACCTTGTCTGAGTTGATTAAATATTGGTATTCTTTAGGCATAATACTTTCGTTAAATAGGCTTTCAAAAGAGGATTTTTCATATTCTAGGACATCCAGTCCGGCACCTAATATTTTACCAGACCTTAAGGCTTTTACTAAATCCTTTGTGACAACACTGTTACCTCTTGCCGTATTAATCAACCAAAAAGATTTTTTAAACGTATTAATAAATTCAATATTTATCATTCCCTTTGTAATTTCGGTTTCTGGGGTGTGTATGCTCAATACATCAGATTTATTGCAAAGTTCTTCAAGCGAAACCTGTTTCGCATTGTTATCACTAACCTTTGGGATCAAATCATAACAGAGCACTCTAACATCAAATCCACGAAGCTTTTTAGCAAAAGCTTTTCCGGTGTTTCCGTAACCGATTAACCCAATCGTTTTCCCATCCAATTCAACACCTCTGTTTTCCTCTCTTTGCCACATCCCTTCTTTCACCTGATTATCAGCTTTGTGTATCTTATTAAATAGAGATAATAACATTCCTAAGGCGTGCTCTGCAACAGCATTTCTATTCCCCTCAGGAGCATTAATAAGTTTAATTCCTCTAAACAAAGCAT
>CATISV010000018.1 GCA_949541125.1 Flavobacterium sp. SCGC AAA160-P02 | reverse complement strand
TGTGGCAATATTTTAGTGGACAATCCTACAGCAATCCCTTCAGCACCTTGTGCTAATAATAACGGAAATTTAACCGGTAAATTTACTGGTTCTTTTTTTCTTCCATCGTAAGAGGCTTGCCATTCTGTAGTTTTTGGATTAAATACCACATCCAACGCAAATTTTGATAAACGAGCTTCGATATAACGTGAAGCTGCCGCTCGATCTCCTGTAAGAATATTTCCCCAGTTTCCCTGCATATCTATTAGCAATTCTTTTTGCCCTATCTGAACCATAGCATCAGCGATAGAAGCATCTCCATGAGGGTGATACTGCATGGTATGACCAACAATATTAGCAACTTTATTGTATCGACCATCATCTAAATCTTTCATAGAATGCATGATACGACGTTGTACGGGTTTTAATCCATCCGAAATCCCTGGAACTGCTCTTTCTAAAATTACGTACGAAGCATACTCTAAAAACCATTCCTTATACATCCCTGTAACTCTAGTAATAGTTTCAGTAGCATCAATAATTTCTGACTGATTTCCTGATGCTTCCCTATCTTCTTCGTAGTTGTTAATTTCTTCGCTCATGTTTTATAATTCATCAACAATATCTAATTCAACTTTAAGATTTTCAATAATAAACTTCTGTCTATCTGGTGTATTTTTACCCATGTAAAATTGCAACATCTGTTCAATAGACATTTCTTTATCTAACATCACCGGATCTAAGCGTATGTCATCTCCTATGAAGTGAACAAATTCGTTAGGAGAAATCTCACCTAATCCTTTAAATCGAGTGATTTCCGGTTTTCCTCTAAGTTTTTCTATGGCGTGTTTCTTTTCTTCTTCAGAATAACAATAATGTGTTTCTTTTTTATTACGAACTCTAAATAATGGTGTTTCTAGAATAAACAAATGACCTTCTTTGATTAGTTCAGGAAAAAACTGTAAAAAAAAGGTAATCAGCAATAAACGAATGTGCATGCCATCTACATCAGCATCCGTAGCAATTACAATATTGTTATACCGTAAATCTTCTAATCCATCTTCAATATTTAACGCAGCTTGTAATAAATTAAATTCTTCATTTTCATAAACAATTTTCTTTGACAATCCATAAGAATTTAATGGTTTTCCTTTTAAACTAAAAACTGCCTGTGTATTTACATTACGTGATTTGGTTATAGATCCAGAAGCAGAATCTCCCTCCGTAATAAACAAAGTAGTCTCTAAATGTGCTTCCTTCTTGGTATCTCCTAAATGAATTCTACAATCACGTAATTTTTTGTTGTGAAGACTCGCTTTCTTAGCCCTATCTCTAGCTAATTTTCGGATTCCAGATAATTCTTTTCGCTCTTTCTCTGCTTGTTGAATCTTTTTATGAATACTTTCTGCAACAATTGGACTTTTGTGTAAGTAATTATCTAATTGTGTTTTTAAAAAATCATTAATATAAGATCTTACTGTTGGTAAGCCACCTCCCATTTCTGTGGAGCCTAATTTTGTTTTTGTCTGACTTTCAAATACGGGTTCCATTACTTTAATGGCTATGGCAGAAATGATTGATTTACGGATATCTGAGGCCTCAAAATTTTTTCCATAAAACTCTCTTATGGTTCTAACCAAAGCTTCTCTGAATGCAGCTTGATGAGTTCCTCCCTGAGTTGTATGTTGTCCATTTACAAATGAATGGTATTCTTCCGAATATTGAGTTTTGCTGTGAGTAATTGCAACTTCTATATCGTTTCCTTTCAAATGAATTATAGGATATAACATATCATCTTTGTTGTTATTATCTTCCAATAAATCTTTTAATCCATTTTCTGAGAAGAACTTCTCTCCATTAAAAACAATAGTTAAACCAGGATTAAGATATACGTAGTTTTTCAACATTTTAGCTACGTATTCATTTCTAAATTTATATTTTTTAAAAATAGCCTCATCTGGAACAAAAGAAACTTTAGTTCCTTTTCTTCTTGATGATTCTTCTAAAAGTTCTTGATGGAGTAAATTCCCCTGTTGAAATTCTGCTGAGGCAGATTTTCTATCTCTATTAGATTCCACTCTAAAAAAAGAGGATAAGGCATTAACAGCTTTGGTTCCAACTCCATTCAAGCCTACAGATTTTTTAAAGGCTTTTGAATCATATTTTCCTCCTGTATTCATCTTGGAAACAACATCTACCACCTTGCCTAATGGAATTCCACGACCATAATCTCTTACTGAGACTTTATTTCCTTGAATAGAAATTTCAATTGTTTTACCAGCTCCCATGACATACTCGTCGATAGAGTTGTCCAATACTTCTTTAACTAAAATATATATGCCGTCATCAGCAGAGGAACCATCACCTAATTTCCCAATATACATACCAGGTCGCATTCTAATATGTTCCTTCCAATCGAGTGAGCGGATATTATCTTCAGTATACTTAGTTGGTTGTGCCATACATCTTTTCTGGAGTTTTGAAGTCCACGCTAAAATAGAACTTATCATTAAAAATCAAAATGTACATGTACATTAGTTATTAACAGATTTTCCACTAATAAAGCTTATGAACAGTGCACAATAATAAGAATATTTAATATTTATAAATAATTCTATTTTAGGCTGTTTATTTTTATATTTTCGTTAAATAAATAACAAATTATGAATAGAGAATATTTTCTTCAATTAACAGAGAAATACAGTTGTCCTTTATATGTATATGATACATCAAAAATAGCGGCTCAGTACAAAAAAATCACGAATGCTTTTAGCAGTGTAAAAAATGTACAAATAAATTATGCTGTAAAAGCTTTATCTAATATCAATATTTTAAGATTTTTTAAAAGTTTAGGAGCTGGTCTAGACACTGTTTCTATTCAAGAGGTTCGATTAGGTTTAGCTTCTGGTATGGATCCTCATAAAATTATATATACACCTAATGGTGTATCCATTGAAGAAATTGAAAGTGTTGCAAAAAAGGGAGTTCAAATAAATATTGACAACCTTTCTATCTTAGAATTATTTGGACAAAACAATCAAGATATTCCTGTTTGTATTCGAATAAATCCGCATATTTTAACTGGTGGAAATAGTAAAATATCTGTAGGTCATATTGATTCAAAATTTGGTATATCTATTCATCAACTTCCACATATAAAACGTGTTGTTAAAAATACAGGAATGCATGTTAATGGAATCCACATGCATACAGGTTCTGATATTTTAGATATAGATACTTTTTTACGTGCGACCGAAATCTTATTTGATGTAGCAAAACAATTCGATACTATTGATTTTATTGATTTTGGTAGTGGATTTAAAGTTCCTTACAAAGAAGGAGATATTTATACCGATATTGATCAATTAGGACTTCAACTATCTAAAAGATTTAATAACTTCTGTAAAAATTTTGGAAAAGACATTACTTTAATGTTTGAACCTGGTAAATTTTTAGTATCAGAAGCAGGTTATTTTCTGGCAAAAGTAAATGTTGTAAAACAGACGACCTCTACAGTATTTGCCGGAATAGATAGTGGTTTTAATCATTTGATAAGGCCTATGATGTATGATGCATATCATTTTATAGAAAATATTTCAAACCCTACAGGAAAGAATCGTTATTATTCTGTAGTAGGATATATTTGTGAAACTGACACCTTTGGATCGAATAGAAAAATTAGTGAAATTTCTGAGGGTGATATTTTGTGTTTTTACAATGCTGGAGCTTATTGTTATTCAATGGCATCAAATTATAACTCTCGCTATAGACCCGCAGAGGTTTTGTTACATGAAGGCAAGGATTTTTTAATTCGAAAAAGAGAAACTTTTGAAGATATTATGAAAAATCAAGAAGTTATTTTCTTTTGATTTCGCTTTTTTAATCAAGATCATGAAATTAAAACGTTCTACTTTAAATGATATAGAAAAAATCATGCAAATTATCAATGATGCAAAAATCCACTTGGCATCATTAAAGATAGATCAATGGCAAAATGGGTACCCTAATAGAAAAGAAATAGAGAAAGACATATTAAAAAATGAGAGCTATGTTGTTCTTAACAACGAAAAAAAAATAATTGCTACTTCGATGTTTACATTACGTCCTGAACCGACCTATAAAATAATTGAGGGTAATTGGATCATTAAAGAATCAGAAAAATATGGTGTTATTCATAGATTGGCAATCGAAAAAAAATACAAAAATTCAGGAATAGCTACTTTTATTTTGAAACAATTTCATCAAGAATTGAAAAATAAAAACATCAAAAGCTTAAAGATAGATACACACGAAGATAATTTTGAAATGCAGTCTCTTATTGAAAAATTAGGCTATCAATATTGTGGAATTATTTTTACAAAATATCATGGTAAAAGATTGGCTTTTGAAAAGGTAATTGATTGATTATTTTTAATAAAATTCCTTTGGAGTTAGCTTATTTATAGTTTCTATTTCTTCAGAATTAAAGATAGATTGGATTCTGCTTTTATTTGCAAGTATAATCATACAATCAATAATTTTTTCGGGATGAATCATTCTATATTTTTTTAAATTACCTAAAAAAAAGGGATGTAAGACTTTCATTACTAATTTTACAATACTTTCTCCAAATCTAAATTCGTTTCTATGGCCACCTATAAGAGAAGGTCGTAAAATATAAGTGTGTTTTATTTTTTGTTTTAGAACATCTCTTTCCATTTCGCCTTTTGTTTTATTGTAAAAAATACTACTTGAGGCATTTGATCCCATCGAGGAAATGACCAGAAATACCTTAATGCCATTTTCTTTGGCCAATCTTGCAGCTATTACAGGGATACCATAGTCAATTGCTTTATAAATTAACTTATCCTTTGTTTTTTTTGTTGTTGTACCAATACAACAAAATACTTCATCAGCGGTAAAATCTTTTTTGTGTTCTGATAATTCTAATAAATCAACAATGTATTCTTGAATCTTCTCTGATTTAATTTTGACCGATTTTCTAGAAAAAATCCTGATGGTTTTATACCTATTATCAGCAATTAATTTTTTTAAAAGTAAGCCTCCTGTTAATCCAGTTGCCCCTAATATGATTGCTGTTTTTGACATTATTTATCTAAATCTGGTAATACAAATTCATCTAAAACAGACTGCTTAGCCATCATCTTTTCGATTTCAATGGTAGTTCTTGGTGCTTCAACAGATAGGTTTACAGGTCCATTTTTAGTTACTAAAATATCGTCTTCAATTCGAATACCTATTCCCCAGTATTTTTGGTCACATTTGCTTCCTTCGGGAATATAAATCCCTGGTTCCATGGTAACAATCATATTTTCTTCAAAATTTTTGTAGTTCCCCGGATCATGAACATCCAATCCAATATGATGAGAAGTACCATGCGGGAAATAGTTATGTTTTTCATTAATAGACTTTATAATTCCTAGTTTTAATAAGCCTTGATTGATTATTTTTCTTGCTTCTTGGTTGGGCTCAGCCATGCTGGTTCCAATTGTGTATTTAGCTATCCCTGCTTCTTGTGCCTCATAAACAATGTCATAAATCGCTTTTTGTTCTGGGGTAAATTTTCCATTAGCTGGAATTGTTCTGGTAACATCAGCAGTATATCCTCTATATTCTGCTCCTAAATCCATTAATACCAGATCATTTGCTACCTTGGTTTTGTTATTTTCTATATAATGTAAAATACAGCCATTATTACCTGCTCCTACGATCGATGGATAGCCTTCATATTCTGCACCATATTTCTTATATACAAACTCATGAATTCCTTGTAATTCAGTTTCTGACATATGAGGTTTCATAGCTTTCATAACTTCAAT
>CATISV010000017.1 GCA_949541125.1 Flavobacterium sp. SCGC AAA160-P02 | reverse complement strand
GAAATGATTTATATCATCCAATTCAAGCAATGATCATAGGTATGATCGGTGTTGTAATTGCATACAAACTACATTACTGGGTTGAACGTAAGTTCAAAATCGATGATGCAGTTGGTGCAGTAGCAGTACATGGTTATGCTGGTTTTGTTGGTCTTGTGATTTGTGGATTTGTTTTAAATGGCTATCCTTCATCTGGATACAGTGTTGGAGCTATGTGGGACGGATCAACTTACGCATCAATCAATCCACTGGGACAATTCTTAGGAGCAATCATAATGTTTGGTGTTCTTGGAATGCTACCAGGCTATATCATAGCTAAAGTACTAAGCGGTATGGGCAAATTAAGAATCCCACGTGAAGTAGAAATAGCTGGATTAGACTATGAAATGATGGAAACTGCTAAGAGTGATGAAAAAGCAGTCTCATCAGCAACCAGGTAAAGGAGAAAAATATGGCTACAGTAACAAACTGGATAGATCATCTTAACAAACCAGCTGAAGAAGTAGTTGGTGCTGTTTACCCAGGCGCTGGATCCACTGAAACTTTACTGGTTATTCTAGGTATAGTTATATGGATCGGTTGGCATGTCATTACTAACAATTCTGAAAGTGATGAGCTTTCTAGATTGGCTAAGAAGAGACATGGCGCTAATGATCACAAAAACAACATTACCGATTGGTAATTAAAGATAAAATTTGGGCGCTACTTAATTGTAGCGCCCTTTTTTTTTGGATAAAGAATTATGAACGATAAAGAAAATAACGAAGAATTAAGACCTAGCAAAATGAGAGGAGTAGCTTTTCCTAAAGCTAAGTATGGTGTCATAGCAGCCATTATCATCATTGTAGTCGTTAACCTAATCTACTATAAAGATTTTTTATTATCTTTAATAAACTAAACCAAAAAAACATTATGTGTGGAATTGTAGGAATTTATCTTAAAACAAAAAAATTTGAAAAAAATTTAGGTAAAATGTTATCAGGAATGTTGAATAACATGGAGTCAAGAGGTCCTGATAGTGCTGGATTTGCAATTTATAAAAATGAAAAAAAAAATATTTATAAATATTCTTTATGTATCAATGATTTAAACTTTAAAAAATTTAAAAAAGAAATCTCCAATAAAATTAAAAAAATACAACTAAGTCAACATGCAGACCATGTAATTCTTAAAACTACTGTTGAACCAAAAACTGTAGTAAAAATAATCAATACTAATTTTCCCAAAGTTTCAATAGTAGGTTACGGACATTCTATTGAAATATTTAAACAAGTTGGAAATCCCAAAGATGTGGTAAAAAAATTTAAACTAGACTCTTTTAGTGGCACTCATGGTATCGGACACACTAGAATGGCAACTGAAAGTGCGATCACAACGGATGGGTCTCATCCCTATTCTACTGGAAAAGATGAATGTTTGGTACACAATGGCTCTCTATCTAATCATAACAATCTTAGAAGAAATCTTATAAAAAAAGGAAATATTTTTAATTCTGAAAATGATACAGAAGTTGCAGCTGGATATGTATCAAATAGTTTATCTAACAAAAAATCATTGAAAGATACTCTAAGATCGGGCCTAAAAGACTTGGATGGTTTTTATACTTTTATTACTGGAACTAGAAAAGGTTTTGCAGTTGTAAGAGATGAAATAGCATGTAAACCTGCTGTAATTGCAGAGACAAAAAACTATGTTGCAATAGCCTCAGAATTTCAAGCGATGGCTCATTTACCAGATGTGAATAGTGCAAAAATTTTTGAGCCTGAACCTGGTATAGTTTATTCGTGGGGAAATTAATGAAACTAGATCTTAAAAAATTAAAACTTAGAGATGTAAACGAGAAATTACAAAATTTAGATCGAAAAAAAAATGATCGTAATTTTTCAATTATAAATCCTGAGGGAAATCATGCAGTTTGTGCTGGGCTAACAGAAGAAATGAATATTAATATTAAAGGACACGTGGGTTATTACTGCGCTGGGATGAATCAAAAAGCACAGATTACTATTGAAGGAAATGTTGGCACTGGAGTAGCAGAAAATATGATGTCAGGAAAAGTTCATGTTAAAGGCAATGCCTCACAGTCAGCTGGTGCTACAGCTCATGGGGGATTATTAATAATTGATGGAGATGCAAGTTCAAGATGTGGAATCTCTATGAAAGGTATTGATATTGTTGTTAAAGGTTCAGTTGGCCATATGTCAGGGTTTATGTCTCAATCTGGTAACATGGTAGTCTGTGGTGATGCTGGTGAGGCATTAGGTGATAGTTTATATGAAACAAACATATATATAAGAGGCAAAGTGAAATCACTTGGTGCAGATTGTATTGAAAAAAAAATGGATAAAAAACATATTAAAAAACTAAAATTACTTTTACAGGAAGCAAATATTAAAAATCAAAAAGCTGAAAGTTTTAAAAGATATGGTTCAGCAAAAAAGTTATACAATTTTAAAATAGATAATATTTCTAATTATTAATCATGAAAAAAAATAATAGAACTCACCCTCGTCAATCATGGACTTTTGACGAATATACAAATTCAGAAATAAGAAGAGCTGCAGCGACAGGTATTTATGATATTAGGGGTGGAGGATCAAAAAGAAAACTTCCCCACTTTGATGATTTATTATTTTTAGGAGCCTCAATGTCTAGATACCCG
>CATISV010000016.1 GCA_949541125.1 Flavobacterium sp. SCGC AAA160-P02 | reverse complement strand
TCTGGCATTGAGGAATTCATCCACCAAATTAATATACCTCCTATAAGAATCATTCCTATCAAGGAATTAAGATCAAATTTATTTTCTTCCATATTTTAAAAATGTCAAGTTGTCATTTTTGCTTTATATGTTTTAAACAAGCGATGACAAATGTAGTAAAAATGCTTCCTTATTGAAGGAATATCAACAGATTAATTAATTATACAATATAGTGCAAACAGCATTCCATTACTTAGAATATTGCAAAGCAGCTCTTACAAAATCTACAAATAAAGGATGTGGATTTAAAACAGTACTCTTGTATTCTGGATGGTATTGTACTCCAACAAACCATGGATGATCTGGGATTTCTATGATTTCTACCAATCCGGTTTTAGGGTTTACGCCAGTTGTTTGCATTCCCTTTGATTTAAGTTGATGTAAATAGGCATTATTAAACTCATATCGATGTCTATGACGCTCACTAATCATTGTTTTATTGTATGCTTTGTATACCGTAGAATTTTTTGAAATTTCACAATCCCAAGCACCTAAACGCATAGTTCCCCCTTTATTTATGATGTTTTTTTGTTCTTCCATTAGGTTAATCACTGGATGTGAACTATGCTCATTCATTTCAGTTGAGTTGGCATCTTTTAAACCTAACATATTTCTAGAAAATTCTATGACGGCCATTTGCATTCCCAAACAGATTCCAAAAAAAGGAATCTTATTCTCTCTGGCATATTGAACTGCTTTAATTTTGCCTTCAATTCCCCTATCTCCAAAGCCTGGAGCAACTAGAATACCATCTAGTTGTTTCAGTATTTGATTAACATTATCGGGAGTAATATCTTCAGAATGAATCGAACGAATATTAACTTTAGTTTCGTTGATTGCACTGGCATGAATTAATGCCTCTGTAATTGATTTATAAGAATCTTGTAATTCTACATATTTTCCAATCAAACCAATTTCCAATGTAGAAGTTGGATTTTTATATTTATGTAAAAAATTATTCCAAGCTTTTAGTACTGGTTGTTGTTTAGAACTTAATTGTAATTTTTTTAAAATGACTTTGTCTAAGCCTTCTTCAAACATTAAATTAGGGACGTCATAAATGGTAGTTGCATCTATTGATTGTATGACGTCTTCTTTTTTGACATTACAAAACAAAGCTAGTTTTCTTTTAATATCTTCTGAGATTTCGCGTTCGGTTCTACAGACTAATATATTGGGGTTTACGCCACTTTGCATTAGAGTTTTTACTGAATGCTGAGTCGGTTTCGTTTTTAGCTCTCCTGCAGCAGCTAAAAAAGGAATGAGAGTTAAATGGACAACAATTGCATTTTCATCTCCTAATTCCCAGAGTAATTGACGAACAGATTCTATATAGGGTAAAGATTCTATATCACCAACAGTTCCCCCAATTTCTGTAATTACAATATCAAAATCACCTGTATTTCCTAAAATTTGAATACGATTTTTAATTTCATCAGTAATATGGGGTATTACCTGTACTGTTTTTCCTAAAAAGTCGCCTTTTCTTTCTTTTTCTATAACAGATTGATAAATTTTACCTGTAGTTACATTGTTCGCTTGTGACGTTGGAATGTTTAAAAAACGTTCATAATGACCTAAGTCTAAATCTGTTTCTGCACCATCATTGGTTACATAACATTCGCCATGTTCATAGGGATTTAAAGT
>CATISV010000015.1 GCA_949541125.1 Flavobacterium sp. SCGC AAA160-P02 | reverse complement strand
TCTCCGGACCTAGACAATTCTTTACCAGAAAATTGGGATTGTATCAATACCAATGGAAGTCCAAATGCGATCAATAGTGATACACTTTCCTCAGATGATTTGCCGATTAGGAATGTAAGTATTTATCCAAACCCTGCTCAAAAAACTCTTTATATTAGTGGTGTTACAGAATCCTTTATAATTGAAATTTATTCAGTAATGGGTCAACGAGTCTTCATTGATTATAATACCAACAATATTGATGTGAGTCAACTTAGTCAGGGATTATACTATATGACAATTAGTGAAGGTAAAAAACAAAAACATTTTAAATTTATAAAGTTCTAATCGAAACTTTTTTAAGTCAGCCTTGGCTTAATCATACCTTTTAAAAGCCTCGTTTACTTTAGAATTAAATCGATTCGTCAATGCACCTACCATATCAAAAGGAGGTGGCATAGTTCTAGTAAATTTTTGTAGTAGGGGATAGGCTCTTCTGTCGGAATCTTCAGTGGCTAAAAAGAATTTGTCATTGTGCTCTACATTGACTAATATGCGCTGATTGTCTAAAACTTCTCCATTATTGTTTAAAAACTCCAAATCTACTTCTACAATTCCAGAGGCAGCAACCTGATAAATATATCCTTTACAAAACCAGGTTTTGATACTACCATCTTTTTTCTTCTTTTCTTTTGTATTCTCATAGTATTCTTTACTCTTTATAACGGTAGGTCCTGCATAATATTTTAAAAACTTAAACTTTACAAGTTCATCAATATCTTTTAATTGCTCCTTTCCCTTATCTCCAAGAACACCTAATCTTCTGAGTTCTATCTTGTTACTAATATCAGAATAATTAGCAAATGGATGCTTGTTAAACAATCCAATAGTACTATTTATAAGATCTTTCATAGCTCTTTTATTGTAAGGAGTATTTGTGAAGTTTCGCAATGGAAAATAACCGACATTTAGGGTTCCCAAACTTAAAGACCTATCCATAAAAGCACCAACTTCTTTATAATCCTGTATATAATTTTTGGCACGAGCAAATGTTTTGTAAGCATTTCTATACTCATATTTGTTTGTAGCACTATTAAATATTTTTAGTGCATTGCTGTAAAATTCCTCAGCTGCATTTTTGATATACGCTTCTAATAAATTCTCCGCTTCATCTTTCTTTTTTTTATAATCTTTTGTATTCTCAATGATGATATTTTTTTTCTTCAAAGACAAACCGGCAGGTAATCCTAATAATTTTTTTTGAAGATTATCCAATCTGGCATAGGTCGTAAATATTTTTTCCATGGGTACTACCGAACGATAATCCTTATAAGGAATAGCTTGTACTTCTAAACTTTTTATATAATTTGTTCCCCAGCTATTTACCTGTGATAAGGCATTTTCAAAAATATCTATAGATTTTTTAAAATTCTTTTTTTCTTTTATAGATTCTATAGATTTAAGTGTTGCAGTAACATAATCTTTTTTCTTTAAAGCTCTTTTTGCTTCTCGATAAGGTTTTCTGAAGTTTTGAGCATCCATTGGTTGAATAAAGAAAAAAATAAGGACAACTAAGATTGATTTTTTCATTTTTTAAAGTAAAAATTAGTAATTGATTTACAACGAAATTTGTAACAAATTATGAGAATAAAAAAAGGAGTATTACCAAGGTTTTTATTCGTAAATGTATTGTTTTATTTCCATAATGAACAAAAAAGTTTAGTTTTTAGGAGGTTATTTCTGTATCTTTAAACAAAACTATTTACAATGAATAAAAGAGAATTTTTGAAAAGTGCATCTCTTGCAGTTATGGGTATTCCTTTTATCAACACATCTTTTGCTTCAAGTTTAGAGAAATTAAATCATCTTTCTCCATATCAACTAGCTACAGAAGAAGATTTTTGGATGCAGGTAAGAAAGGATTATTCTTTAAAGCCTGATTATATTAATTTAGAAAGCGGTTATTATAACATCATTCCAAATCCTACATTAAATCATATGATAGATCATGCTAGAATGGTTAATTATGAAGGTTCTTATTATATGAGAACAGTACAATGGGAAAAAAAAAATAAGATGGCATCTAAATTGGCCGCTATTGTGGGGACAAAACCAAAGAATTTAATCATCACTAGAAATACAACAGAATCTCTAGATATGGTGATTAAAGGAATGGATTGGGAACAAGGAGATGAAGCGGTGTATGCTCAACAAGATTATGGTGCGATGCAAGTAATGTTTGAACAAATAGCAAAACGATATGGGACTGTCAATAGAATTTTATCCGTGCCAAATCATCCCTCATCAGATGAGGAGATTGTTCGCTTGTATGAAAATGCCATTACTTCTAAAACCAAATTATTGATGGTGTGTCATATGATCAATATTACAGGTCAAATTCTTCCAATTAAAAAAATATGTCAGATGGCTCATGACAAAGGGGTGCAGGTAATGGTAGATGGAGCACATTGTGTAGGGCATTTCCAGTTCAACATCGATGATTTAGGTTGTGATTATTATGGATCTAGCTTACACAAATGGTTGGCAGTACCTTTAGGTACAGGGATGTTGTATGTAAATGACAAACACATCGATTCTTTGTGGCCAATATTTGCAGAACACCACAGAGAGCCAGGAGATATTTCAAGATTAAATCATACTGGAACCCATCCAGTGTATCACGATTTAAGTATTGAAAACGCCATTGATTATTACAAGATGCTCGGAGCAGAACGAAAAGAAGCCAGATTGAGATATTTACAGGAATACTGGACAACAAAAGTTCGAAATTATCCCAATATTATTGTAAATACTCCAAAAGAAGGATACAGAGCATGTGGGATTGCTAATGTGGGGATCAAAAATTTAAAACCACACGATTTAGCAAAAAAATTGATGGATCGCTATCAAATTTTTACAGTAGCCATCGATTATGCAAATGTTCAAGGTTGTAGAATTAGTCCAAATGTATTTACAACTACTGATGAATTAGATATTTTTATTAAGGCACTAAAAGAATTATCCGTTTCTTAATTAGAGTCTGCTATAATTGATTTTTTTTCGGAGTGCTCATACAATCCAAACCTGTTTTAAAATTTAGTATTTTTGATAAATTTTTAAATGATAATAAACGTTTGTATGGAATTTGATTGTGAATGGATGCGTATAATTTTTGAAACTTTATGAAAGTTAGTCATATCCCCTTTGAAAACACAGGATTCTTTTCTAAGATCATTTCAGATTATCTAGATCAAAAAGAGTCTTTGCAACAATTTTATCAAAATTCCCCAGATTTTAAAGGCTTTACAAGACAAATTCAAGATAAAAAAGAGTCATATCCAACAAGGTCTAGAAAAATTTTAGTTGATGTTTTAAAAGAACAATATCATAGTGTAGATACCTCAGAAGCTACCCTAGAAAATATTAAATCTCTTGAAGATCAAAATACATTTACAATTACCACAGGCCATCAGTTAAATTTATTTACTGGCCCCTTATATTTCTTATACAAGATTATTTCTACCATCAATTTATCTGAGACACTATCTGAAAAATTTCCTGAACAACATTTTGTTCCGGTTTATTGGATGGCATCAGAGGACCATGATTTTGATGAAATTAATTATTTTAATTTTAAGGGTGAAAAAGTGATGTGGAATCATCCTCATGGTGGTGGGGTAGGACGATTTTCTTTAGAAGGATTACAAGATGTTTTTACAAGTTTTTCTACTCTTCTTGGAAATTCTAAAAATGCCTCCTATTTAAAACAACTTTTTGAGAAAGCCTACCTAGATCATAAAACTCTTTCAGAGGCTACCCGTTATATTGCTAATGAATTGTTTAAAGAATATGGCTTGATTATTATTGATCCAGATCACCAACGATTAAAAGATGTTTTTGCGCCAATAATGAAAGATGAAATTTTGAATCAAACTTCATTTAAGGTAGTTTCTAAGACTATTACATCCTTACAGAAAGAGTATAAAATTCAAGTAACCCCCAGAGAAATAAATCTATTTTATTTAACCGACAACTCTCGAAATCGAATTGTTCAAGGAGAAGATCAATATCATATACACGATTCAAATATTATTTTTTCAAAAGCCGAAATTCTTGATGAATTAGAAAATCATAGCGAACGATTTAGCCCCAATGTAATTATGAGACCACTATATCAAGAAGTTATATTACCAAACCTTTGTTATGTTGGTGGTGGAGGTGAATTAGCTTATTGGTTTGAATTGAAATCTTATTTTGATACTTTACAGATTCCTTTCCCTATATTGTTATTAAGAAACTCGGTGCAAATTGTATCAAAAAAGCAATCAAAAAAGCTTGATAATTTAAAAATTTCATTTGAAGAAATTTTTCTAAAACAGCACCAATTAATAGCTAAAAAAGTACAAGATAACTCTACCATTAAATTTAGCTTTAAGAATGCCAAAGAATTGTTAAACCAACAATTTTTAGCCTTAAGAAATATTGCCAATGAAACTGATATCTCTTTTGTTGGTGCTGTAGATGCGCAACAAAGAAAACAAATCAAAGGCTTAGAAAATTTAGAAAAACGCTTATTGCGTGCTGAAAAAAGAAAACAAGCAGATTTTGTTACCAGAATAGCAACTCTTCAAAATCAATTACTTCCAAATCAAGGTTTAGAAGAACGTCAAATGAATTTTTCTGAATATTATTTGGTGTATGGTCAAGATTTAATGATAGCCTTAAAAAAATCATTAAATCCCCTGCAATCAGCGTTTACTATATTAGAAATCTAAACAAACTTCAACTTTAGAATATAGTTAAAATTACAAATGAATGACTTCATCGTAAGCGTCAGCAACTGCCTCCATAACAGCTTCACTCATGGTTGGATGTGGATGAATTGTTTTTAAAACTTCATGCCCAGTAGTTTCTAGTTTTCTACCTAAAACCGCCTCAGCAATCATATCTGTAACACCAGCTCCAATCATATGACAGCCTAACCATTCTCCATATTTAGCATCAAATATTACTTTTACAAATCCATCTGAGGTTCCTGCCGCTTTTGCTTTTCCAGAGGCAGAAAAAGGAAATTTTCCAATTTTTAACTCGAATCCTTGTTCTTTTGCTTGTTCTTCTGTAAGTCCAACAGATGCAATTTCAGGGCTTGCATAGGTACACCCTGGAATATTGCCATAATCAATGGCTTCTGTGTGGAGTCCTGCAATTTTTTCAACACAGGTAATTCCTTCTGCTGAGGCAACATGGGCTAAGGCAGGGCCTGGAACAACATCTCCAATTGCGTAATAACCTGGAATATTTGTTTGATACCAGTCGTTGACTAAAATTTTGTCTCGATCAGAAATAATCCCTACATCCTCTAATCCGATATTTTCGATATTACTTTTAATTCCAACGGCAGATAGAAGAATGTCTGCTTCTAAGATTTCTTCTCCTTTTTTAGTTTTAACAGTTGCTTTCACCCCTTTTCCAGAAATGTCAACAGACTCAACTGTAGAATTTGTCATGACCTTAATTCCTGATTTTTTAAAAGAACGTTCAAACTGCTTTGAGATATCTTTATCCTCTAATGGAACTATATGAGGTAGGTATTCAACAATAGTTACTTTGGTACCCATAGCATTATAAAAATGGGCAAACTCAACTCCAATAGCACCAGAGCCAACAACAATCATAGATTCAGGCTGTGATGATAAGGTCATTGCTTTTCTATACCCTATGACTTTCTCTCCATCTTGAGGGAGGCCTGGTAATTCTCTGGACCTAGCTCCAGTAGCGATAATAATATGATCTGCACTAAAATCTGTTGTTTTGCCATCAGCATCAGTAACTGCTACTTTTTTACCAGTTTTTATTTTTCCAAAACCCTCTATAACATCTATTTTATTTTTCTTCATCAAAAATTGAACACCTTTGCTCATTTCCTCTGCTACATTTCTACTTCTGTTAACGACAGCATCAAAATCTTTGTCAATTGATTTTGCCTTTAAACCATATTCATCAACATGTTTTAGATAGTCATATACCTGAGCACTTTTTAACAATGCTTTTGTGGGAATACATCCCCAGTTTAAACAAACACCACCTAAACTTTCTTTTTCAATAACGGCAGTTTTAAATCCTAATTGAGAAGCTCTAATAGCAGTAACATATCCTCCAGGACCACTACCAACAATTATAATATCGTATTTCATTTTTAAATATTTTTTGTGTGACTGAGCGCAGTACAAATCAACTTGATAATTAATTTAAGGTGTCTCCAGCTGCACATAGACACCATATTTTTACATTCTATTTGGAACCTCAATTCCTAATAATCCGAATGCTGATTTTATAACATTAGCTACTTTATTTGCCAATTGAACTCGTATTATTTTTTTTCTTTCATCTGTTTCACCTAGAATGGATACATTTTGATAAAAGGAGTTAAATTCTTTCACTAAATCATAGGTGTAATTTGCAATAATAGCAGGGGAATAATTGTCTGCTGACTGCTTAATTATTTCGGGATAGATTTCTAATTGTTTAATGAGCTCTTTTTCTTTAGGATGTAATGAAATACCTACTTCATTGACTTCTTGTTTAAAATCAAAAGTAGCTTTACGTAAAATTGATTGAATCCTTGCATAGGTATATTGTATAAAAGGACCTGTGTTTCCTTGAAAATCTACCGATGCTTTTGGATCAAATAAAATTCGCTTTTTAGGATCTACTTTTAAAATGAAATATTTTAAAGCACCTAAACCAATAATATTATATAATTCTAATTTCTCCTGTTCTGAATATCCTTCCAATTTTCCTAATTCTTGAGAAATATTCTTGGCAGTAGTAGCCATTTCAATCATCAAGTCATCTGCATCAACGACTGTTCCTTCTCTGGATTTCATTTTTCCAGAGGGTAAATCAACCATTCCATAACTTAAATGATATAATTGTGTTGCCCAGGAAAACCCAAGTTTCTTTAAAATTAAAAACAATACTTTAAAATGATAATCTTGTTCATTACCAACAGTATAAACCATCCCATTGATATCTGGATGATCCTTCACTCGTTGTATCGCGGTTCCTATGTCTTGAGTCATGTAAACAGCTGTCCCATCCGATCGTAACACTAATTTTTCATCTAAGCCCTCTTCACTTAAATCACACCATACAGACCCATCTTCCTTTTCGATAAAGATTCCTTTCGCTATTCCTTTTTTTATAAAGTTTTTTCCGAGGAGATAGGTATCGCTTTCATAATACAAGGTGTCAAAATCAACACCTAAATTTTTGTAGGTAATATCAAAACCATCATACACCCAACCGTTCATCATCTTCCAGAGGTCAACAACATCAGGATCATTAGCCTCCCATTTTAATAACATTTGTTGTGCTTCTTGGAGAATAGGAGCTTGTTTTTTTGCCTCTATTTCAGAAATTCCACGACCAATTAATTTACGAACTTCTTTTTTATATTCCTTATCAAATTTAACATAGTAATTTCCAACAAATTTATCGCCTTTTAATCCTGTGGATAATGGGGTTTCTTTATTTCCAAATTTTTTCCAAGCCAGCATTGACTTACAAATATGAATACCACGATTGTTGATAATTTGTGTTTTGTATACTTTTTTTCCTGAAGCCTTTAATATTTCTGCTACTGAATACCCTAATAAATTGTTTCTAATATGTCCTAAATGCAAGGGCTTATTTGTATTAGGCGATGAGTATTCTACCATCACAACATTATTAACATTTGTTGTAAAACCAAAATTTTCTTGTCTATGAATTTTGTTAAAATTTTTTATATACACTTGATCATTTATGACTAAGTTTAAAAATCCCTTTACTACATTAAATTCCTTTATTTCTTCAATATTTTCAATAATATAGTTTCCTAAACGTTCACCTATTTGAACTGGATCTCCTTTCTTATAACGTAACATTGGGAAAATAACAATTGTAATATCTCCTTCAAAATCTTTCCGTGTTGCCTGAAATTCAACCGTTGGTAATTTTATTTCAAAAAGAGTTAAAAAACCTTCTTTAACTTTAGGTTCTAAAAGGGCTTGAATATTCATCGAGTTAAATCAATTGAAGTGCAAAATTACATATTTTATTTGTTTTTATGATAGATGATTGTTTAGATTTTATTGACTATTTTTCTAAATTACTTCCTTTTTTAAAGTAATAATTTTAATGAATAAAATTTCTTGGCTTGAAGACAATAAACCCAAATTACTATCATTAAATAGGATATTTAAATAATTAAGATTAAAAAAAACATTAACGAGATTTTTATTGCTTCAAATATTCTATTCTTTAACGCAAAATTTATAGGACACTAAAGCTGCTTATTTTTATTTTTGAAAGAGATGTTTTTTTATGAAGTATTTCTATTATTTTTTATATTGTTTCTGCATATTTTTACTACATTATGTTAATGGTCAAGACTACTTTACACGAAAATTTTAAAGGGCTTAATCCTAATCAAAATACGATTTATATAAAGTTTAGAACAATTTTTTTTACAGGTATAAATCTTAAAAAATAATATACATGATGCGCACACTGATATTTATATTGTTTTCACTTTTATTTTTTGTTTCAAATGCTCAGGATAATAAAGACAGAGGTCTGTCTGATTATTATAAAAACTATTTTATGATAGGAACAATATATCACGGAGAACAATTAGGAAATGATACAAAAAATCAGTATCAAAAAATGGAATATGAAATCACTGAAAAAGAATTTAATGCAATTACTGCAGAGAATTGTATGAAACCAATGCATATTATTGGTAAAAAAGGACAGTATAATTTTAAAGAATCCGATAAATTTGTTGAGTATGCAACCAAAAAAGGTTTGACCATTATAGGTCATACTTTGGTATGGAAAAATAGTGCTCCAGACTGGTTTTTTAAAGACGAAAAAGGAAAGACGGTAAGTCGTGATGTTTTAATAAAGCGTATGCAAAAATATATTGACACGGTTGTTAGCAGATACAGAGGGAAAATTAAATACTGGGATGTCGTTAACGAGGCTGTAGATGTTTTTAAAAATAATCAAGGAGAAAAATACGCGAAGCTGAAACCAAGCCCATGGCATGACATTATTGGCGATGATTATATTGAAATAGCATACAGAGCAGCTCACAAAGCAGATCCAGAGTGTAAACTTCTATACAATGATTATAATATGTATCAAAAAGAGAAAATTGATTTTATTGT
>CATISV010000014.1 GCA_949541125.1 Flavobacterium sp. SCGC AAA160-P02 | reverse complement strand
TGATTGCTTTTACAATTTTTTGTTTGTTTACAATTTTCTTTTGGGCTGCTTTTGAGCAAGCTGCAGGTTCTTTACCAATTTATACAAGAGATTTTACAGATAGAATTTTAGAGGGCAGTGCCGGAACTATATTTAAAGTTATTGATTTAATAGTAACTGTAGTTCCGATGTTAGTAATAACTTTTGTTTTAATACAGTTATTTAATAAAACATATCATAAAATTAGTTTGTCTAATATTATTTTAGGAATCAGTTTCTTGATTGTTTGGTTTATTATTATTTATAAATTATATGTGGAATTTCAAGATACTCAAACGGAAGTACCTATTACTTGGTTTGCCATTTTAAATTCATTATTCATTATCATTTTCGCTCCATTATTTACCAAATGGTGGGATAGTAAATACAATCCGCCAGCATCAGTTAAATATGGTTTAGGTTTAATTATTATGGCTATAGGTTTTGGTTTTTTAGCATTTGCCACAAAAGATATTCCATTGGGGGCAAAAACTGCTAAATTAAGTATGATTTGGCTCGTATTAGCGTATTTATTTCACACCTTGGGAGAACTATGTTTATCCCCTATGGGCTTGTCATACTTAAGTAAATTAGTTCCCGCTAGAATGGTTGCATTCATGTTTGGAGTCTATTACCTAGCCATCGCTATCGGAAATAAATTAGCACATTATATTGGAGGTGATATTGAAAAAATATCTCAGGAAAGTGGTTTATCTTATTTCTTCTTAATTTTTACAATTGTGCCAATTGCTTTAGGTTTGGTCTCTTTTGCTTTGCACCCGTTGCTCAAAAAATTAATGCATGGTGTACGTTAACTATGATTAAAAAATTATAGAGAAGGCATCATTATTGATGCTTTCTTTTTTTATGTAAATTTGTTTCACGAATTACGAGACTAGTAAAATGAAAAAAATAAGTATTCTTTTTCTTCTATCTTTTTTAGCATTCCAATTACATGCTCAAGAAGTAAATTGGATTTCTTTTGAAAAGGCCGTTGAGCTTACTAAAGAAAATCCAAAGCCAATGCTTATAGATGTATATACAGATTGGTGTGGATATTGCAAAAAAATGGATCGAATTACTTATAATAATAGCATCATTTCTTCATATATCAATGAAAATTTTTACCCTGTAAAGCTTGACGGAGAACAGAAAGAAGATATCATTTTTAATGAGTATACTTTTAAATATAAAGCTTCAGGAAGAACAGGATATCATGAATTTGCTGCCGCACTTCTCAATGGTAAGCTAAGCTATCCCACAACCGTATTTATGAATAAAAAGTTAGAGTTATTGGATAGAGTTCCTGGCTATTTAACACCTAGAATCATGGAGCAAGTTGTGACCTTTTTTGCCACTGAAAAATATAAAACAGAAACATGGCAAGATTTTGTAAAGACTTTTAAAAGTAACCTATAAACTAATAAAACATATTTTTAGTTGGTTCTAATCATATTCTCAAAGCTCCTTTTTTGTAAGTAGACCAAAACGGTATTTTATTTCTTACACTAGAGTCTTCCCATAGCTTTATAAAGCTTTTATAATTAGAGCCATCAGCGATAATCATACTAGGTTCTAGTTTATCGATGAGTCGATCAAGATTAATTTTTGGAGATTGTTGTAAAATAATAATTGGCTTTTGTAATCCCTGAATATCGTATATCCCCACTTTATTTATGATTAAAATTGGCTGTTTTTTTACATAAAATACAGTTGGGATTTTTTGATGAATTTTATATTGAATGTTCTCACCAATTTTATAATTAGTAAGAATATTTTGTGCTGTCCTCGACAGAGAATCCATATCGTGATACACCTCAAATCGCTCCCCTATCCGCTTACCAACAATAGAGTTTCTACTTTTATGAAATACCACAAATTCATCATTGACTTCTCTGGTATATTTTTCATACATAAGAACCCCTTGAAAAATCAGAATTGAGCACAAAAAAATAAGAAGCCTATGTCCGTTTCTTTTCACAAAAAATCGAAAGCCAACAATGGTGATCAAATAGGTGCTCATTAGTTTTAATCCAGAAAAAGAAATCTCTGTTAATAAAAACTTTTCTTGGCTAGCTATCAAAGTAACAACATAATTTAAGACGGAAATAACTCCACTATAAAAACCAACTAAAAATTCTGGTAATAATGATCCATAGGAGAGTATCAACACAATAATCCCCAAACCTAAAATAGCTCCCATGAAGGGAAGTATCACTAAATTAGAAATTAAAAATAAGCCAGGAAATTGATGAAAATAATACAAGCTTAGGGGCAGAATACCAAACTGAGCTGCGACAGAAACTGATATGATTTGCCAAGCTTTATCTACAATATATATTCTTGGATTCCATATATTGTATACGACAGGTTGTATCCATATAATTCCAAAAACTGCCAAATAACTCAGTTGAAAACCAACATCAAATAAAAACATTGGTTTACAGATTAATAACAGAAACATGGAAAAAATAAGTGACTGTTCAATCGCATTACTTTTATTGATAAATTGTCCGAAGGCGATAGCAGAAAACATTGTAACAGCTCTGACAACAGAAGCAGACATACCTGCTAACAATGCAAAAAACCAAAGGAAGATAATCATCATACTAAGCTTGACTACTTTTCCTCTTTTAAACCGCTCCAATGGTTGTAAAACAAATGAAAGTATTAATAATATAATTCCAACATGCAATCCAGATACAGCCAAAATATGAATAGCTCCAGCCTTAGAATAGTCTTCAATTAATTCTTTTGAAATATCTTGTCGCTGCCCTAATAACAAGGCATTTATAACAGCTAATTCATCTTTAGAAAAATCTTGATTTTGCAGTGATTTCTGTATTTTTGTCCGAATATCATCGATGATTCTTAACAATCGATTAGAGGATGATTGTAGATATAAAAGCTGTTGATTTGTAATAAATACTTGTTGATAAATACCCTGTTTTGCTTGATAACCTTTATAATCAAACTGATGGGGGTTCAAGGAACTTTTAATGGTGATAAAATGGCTTTTCAAAACTAGTTGATCATCCGTTCTATACATAGAATAAAGGCTATCTTTTTTAATATTTAATAAAATGTTTCCAAGGGTATTCTTTCCGTTTACCTGAATAACCTTAGCAATATATTTATGATGATTAATTCCAGGTTTCAGAACCTTCTGTATTTCAAGGATTGCAATTGGGGAGTCTGTGAGATAATTTTTATAATAGTTCTTATTTTTTGTTGCATCTCCTTGATAAACTACCATCATGCCTACTAAAAAAAAAGTTAGCCATGTAATTACAATAAAAAACATTGTCTTTCTTAAAAAAAATCCAATGATACAAAGAGAAAAAAAAATACAGAGAAAAGCTTCAACACCAAAACTCCAATAATCAGTATAAAACTGACAACAAATACCGATGATAAGAAATAATAAAAAATGAAAAGGAAGATACCCCAATAACTTTTTCATAGCATTTTAAAAATACTAAAAAAAAAATACATGGTAATTTTTTGTTATGTAAAGCTTGCCACGATAGATGTTGCTGTTTTCTTAGAAGCTCCCTTCCCTCCTAAAATTTGCTCCAATTGATAATAGGCTTCAAAAAGCCTTGTACGATGTTTTTCTTCAAGAATTTTCTTTAATTCTATGGAAAGGTTTTTCTTCGTAAAATCATGTTGAATTAATTCTTTGACAACTTCGGTATCCATAATCAAATTTACCAAAGAAATATAGCGGAGTGTGATAATTCTTTTTGCTATTTGATAAGAAATCATACTTGCCTTATAACAAACAACTTGAGGTACTTTAAAGAGTGCCGTTTCTAATGTTGCTGTTCCTGAGGTTACTAAAGCAGCAAATGAAATACTTAATAAATCATAGGTTTTATTGTCTATAAAGGCAACGTCTTTGGAGCCAATTATGGATCTGTAAAAATTAAAATTCTGACTTGGTGCACCTGCAATTACAAATTGATACTCAGAAAAATCATCAATAAGAGCAAGCATTACAGACAACATTTTTGTAATCTCTTGTTTTCTACTTCCTGGTAATAATGCTATGATTGGTTTCTCTCCTAAACCATGTTCTTTTCTAAACCTCTCTTCGTCAACTTGGTTTCTCTCTGAAATGGCATCAATAAGTGGATGACCAACAAAATCAACATTATAATCGAATTTTTTATAGAATTCCTTTTCAAATGGAAGAATAACATACATGGTATCTATGTTTCTTTTAATTTTCTCAACTCTACGAGACCTGGAAGCCCAAACCTGAGGAGAAATATAATAGACCGTTTTAAAATTTTGTTTTTTTGCCCAGGTAGCAATTCGTAAATTAAAGCCTGAATTATCAATAAAAATTAGAACATCTGGATTAAATTGGCTAATATCTTTTTTACAAAATTTAATAAACCCTAGTATTTTTCTGAGATTCATTAGTACTTCAACAAAACCCATAAAAGATCTTTCTTTATAATGCTTTACTAAAGTTCCACCAACATTACTCATTAAGTCACCACCCCAAAATCTTATGTCTGCATTGGGATCTTCTTTATACAATTCCTTCATTAGATTAGAACCGTGTAAATCTCCAGAAGCTTCCCCTGCTATAATATAATATTTCATAAAAAGTGAAATTATGAGATAAAGTAAAATCTGTATGTAAAAACAATAAACTGTTTCAACTTCGGTAACATGAAGATATTGCCTTTAAAATTTCAATACAAAGGTACGTAAAGCAATCAAAACAAAGGTCATTAAGACATTTCTTGATTTATAGTCTTGCTTATTTTTAAACAAATAAACAAAAGCCATTAACTACTTCGAAAAATACTGTAAACGCTGGTAATACGTTTACTATATGTCCCATGAATTTAATTTTTGAATCATATGATGCGCTGTTAAATCGAATTGAACTGGGACTATAGAAACATACCCATTTTCCAGAGCCCAAAGATCCGTATCTTCACCTTTATCTTTATTTACAAACTCTCCAGACAACCAGTAATATTCTTTTCCAAATGGACTTTTTCGTTTGTCAAAATCTTCACGCCAATAACCATTCGCCTGCCTGCAAATTTTTATTCCTTTAATCTCATTTTTTTTAAGTCTTGGAATATTTACATTCAATACTGTTCCTTCAGGAATTCCATTATTTAAAGCACTCATTGTTATTCTTTTAACATAATCTATTCCTTGTTTAAAATCTGCATGATAATTAAAATCTAACAAGGAAAAACCAATAGCAGGAACTCCTTCAATTCCGGCTT
>CATISV010000013.1 GCA_949541125.1 Flavobacterium sp. SCGC AAA160-P02 | reverse complement strand
TCTTTGCGATTATTAACAGATTCAAAATCTACTGGTTTTTATTCATCTATTGGTATTTCTTACCGACTCAATAGACATGTAGATAAAGTTACGAATCTGGATGAGAACATGAATCTTACAGAAGATAAGGGAAACTATGGAGAAAGGAAAAAAGGATTTTTTGGAAGATTATTTAGTAAAGCACCCTCTATTTTTAAAAAGAAGGGGAGAAAACAATTAAGAAAATCATCAAACTTAAAAAAGGAATCTATTCAATCTATCAATGAGAATACAGATGAAGATGAAACTATCATTAAAAATGATAGTTCTCAAACGAAACAAGATCAATCAATAAGAGTTAGACCCAAAAGGACTAGGATTAAACCCTCAAAAATAAAGATCAAAAAAGACAGGACTCAAAGTGATGAGCCCCAAACCGAAGAGACTCAAAATAAAGAATCAAAAAAAGGTTTATTTGGTATCTTTAAGAAAAAAACAAAAAAAGAGAAGAAGCTAGAGAAAATTAAGGATACTGAAAAGGGAGCCGAGCAATTAGAACGAGAAATTAAAAAACTAGAACGAGAAATTAAAAAAGATGAACTTAAGAGAAAAAAAGAGCAAAAACGTTTAGAAAAAAAAACAAAAAAGAAAAAGAAAGAAAAAAATGATGAGTAAATCGAAATTAAAGAAATGATTTTACATAATTTGGTCTTATGATTACACTTAAAGAAATGATTTCATCAAAGGAAATGAAGCAATTTGTGAAGTTTCCTTTTTCGATATTTAAGAATAATCCTTATTGGGTTCCTCCCATTATAAAAGATGAAGTGGATGTTCTTGACAAGCAAAAAAACCCTGCTTTTGAAAATGCAGAAGCTCGTTTCTTTGTAGCAATAAAAAATGGAAAAATTGTTGGAAGGATTGCAGCAATTATCAATTGGTATGAAGTAAAAGAGCAACTAGTTAATAAAATGCGTTTTGGATGGTATGATGTAATTGATGATCTTGAAGTTTCTCGAAAACTAATAGAAAAAGTTCAGGAAATTGGAAAACATCATCGCTTAGAATATATAGAAGGACCTGTAGGCTTCTCTAACCTAGACAAGGTTGGTGTATTAATAGAAGGTTTTGATCATATCGGAACTATGATTACCTGGTACTCACTCCCTTATTACAAAGCTCATTTAGAGCAATTAGGATTTGTAAAAGAGAAAGAATATTTAGAAAACAAATTTCAATTAGCCAATGTAGATGCTCACTACTACCAACGAATTTCAAAATTAATCCAGCATAGATTTAAACTTACTTCATTACATTTTTCTAAGACCAAAGATATTTTACCCTATGTAAATGAAATGTTTGATTTATTTAATAAAACCTATTCAAAACTTTCATCCTATGTTCCCATATCAGACAATCAAATAACTTATTTTAAAAATAAATATATTAGTTTTATCAATCCAGATTTCATCAAATTTGTGGTTGATTCGAATGGTAAACTAGTTGCCTTTGGAATTATGATGCCTTCCTTTGCAGAGGCTCTACAAAAAGCTAACGGTAAACTATTCCCATTTGGTATTTTTCATTTATTGAACGCTAGAAAAAACCCTAAAAATGTGACATCCTACTTAATTGGAGTTGATCCTGAATATCAAAATAAAGGAATAACAGCTATTCTTTTTAATGATTTCACTAGTAGCTTTAGGGCTATTGGTGTAAAAACAATTCTAAGAACTCCTGAATTAGAGGACAATAAAGCCATCCATCAATTATGGAAAAATTTTAATCCTGTTACACATAAAAGAAGAAGAACTTACAGATTACCTCTATAATGCAATTATTTTTCAATCCAGATATTGACAAACACACAACAAAAATTACTTTTAATAAAACTGAAAGTAAACATATTATAAGAGTGCTAAGAAAAAAAGAGGGTGATACTATCTCTATTACCAATGGAAAAGGACTTTTATTTAAGTGTAAAATTATATCTGATGATATCAAAAAATGTAGTGTATCAATTGTAAGTAAAGAGGAAAAAAAACAATCTAGAAACTATTACTTACATATTGCAATAGCACCTACTAAAAACATCAGCAGACTAGAATGGTTTTTAGAGAAAGCCACTGAGATAGGAATAGACGAAATTACTCCGATTATTTGTCAGAATTCAGAACGAAAAGTTATTAAGTTTGAACGATTAGAGAAAATTGTAGTCTCTGCCATGAAACAATCCTTAAAATTTCATTTGCCAAAACTCAATAAACCTATCTATTTTGATGATTTTTTAGAAAGAAAACAACAAGGAAAAGTATGTATTGCTCATTGTGAAAAAGGTGAAAAGAAGTTACTAAAATCCATTGTTTCTCCTAAAGAATCTGTGACCATTTTAATTGGACCTGAAGGCGATTTCTCTGCCCTTGAAATTTCTAAAAGTGTGGATACAAATTGCATTCCAATTACTTTGGGTAAAACAAGATTAAGATCAGAGACAGCAGCATTGGTTTCTGTACAGAATATATCATTTATAAATCAATAAGATTTCTTATCTTGCTTTTAAAATTCATTGCAACTTGCAACTACAAAAATTAACCCTCTTTCTATTCATAAGTTTTGTTATTAAAATTCATGGACAAGAATTAGCTATATTAAAGTACAATGGTGGAGGTGATTGGTATGCTAACCCCACAGCTTTACCAAACTTAATTGAGTTTTCAAACAGGAATGCAAATACTCAAATTGAAATGAACCCAACAACTGTTGCTGTTGGAGATACTAACCTTTTCAATTTTCCAATTGTTTTTATGACGGGACACGGAAATGTATACTTTACAGATGAAGAAGCACAAAACCTTCGCAATTATTTAATTTCTGGAGGATTTATCCATATTTCAGACAATTACGGACTCGATATATATATCAGAAGGGAACTTACTAAAGTTTTCCCTGAATTAAAGCTACAAGAAATACCAAGCAATCATTTAATTTATAATCAAACATTTACTTTTAAAAATGGAATACCTAAAATTCATGAGCACGATAAAAAAGCCCCACAAGGTTTTGGTCTTTTTTACAAAGGAAGATTGGTCTGTTTTTATGATTACGAAACCGATTTGAGTGATGGATGGGAAGATGCATCTATCCATAACAACCCAGAAGAAGTCCGTTTAAGGGCTCTAAAAATGGGTACCAATATCATAGAATATGCTTTTAAAAACTGACTTAGATATTCCAATTGATACTATCAAAATTAATTTTGATACAGAATCTCTCTGGATTTTAAATATTGCATTGGCTATTGTCATGTTTGGTGTGGCATTAGCCATTAAAGTAGACGATTTTAAACACTTACTACAAAAGCCTAAGATTCTTTTAGTTGGTATCTTCTCTCAGTTTATTCTTTTACCCCTAGCTACTTTCTTGGCTATAATCATTATAAAACCTCATCCTAGTTTTGCACTAGGTATGATGATGATTGCTGCATGTCCTGGTGGTAATGTTTCTAATTTTTTTACAAAAATGGCCAAAGGAAATGCTGCATTATCAGTTAGTTTAACTGCCTTTGCAACAGTTATTTGTTTGTTTATGACTCCTTTTAATTTACAATTTTGGGGGGGCTTGTATACACCAACAAATTCTATCTTGAAAACGGTTGAATTAAATCCTTATGAATTATTTAAATTGGTATTATTGATTTTAGGAATTCCTCTAGTACTTGGAATGCTAGTCAATTATTTCTATGAACAAAATGCGAAAAAGATAGAAAGATTGCTAAAACCCTTTTCAATGATTGTTTTTTTAGTATTAATAATGATTGCTTTTTACGAAAATATAACTGTTTTTTTAAAGTATATTTACCTAGTAGCAGCTTTGGTAATTTTTCATAATATTGGTGCATATATGCTCGGATATTATTCAGCAAAAATCTTTGGATTAAATCTAAAAGAAAGAAAAACTATTTCTATGGAAACTGGAATTCAAAATGGGGGATTAGGCTTGTTATTAATTTTTCAATTCTTCGATGGACTAGGAGGAATGGCTTTATTAGCTGCTTTTTGGAGTATTTGGGATATTTTTTCTGGAATGACTTTAGCACTATATTGGGGAAGGAAATTAGAATCCTAATGAAACAAACAATTTAATTTTGAAAACCCTTTGGTATTTTTTTATTAAAATTATTGTTAAATCATCCCTATTTTTTTACACAAAAAAAATTAAGGTGATTGGCGAAGAAAATATTCCACATAAAGGAGCAGTTTTGTTTATGGTGAATCACCCAAACGGATTAATAGATCCTTTAATCGTTGCAGTAAATAATCCAAGAATTCAACATTTTTTAGTACGTGCAGCGACCTTTAAAAAACCTTTAGTTAAAAAATTTCTTGCCACTTTAAATTTAATGCCAATTTACAGAATTCGAGATGGTTTTGAGCAACTAAGTAGAAATCAAAAGATATTTGAACAATGTTTTTCAATTCTAAACAATCAAAAAGCACTCATGATTTTTCCCGAAGGAAGCCATGATAAAAGAAGAACTATAAGACCTTTAAGCAAAGGGTTTTCTAGAATTGTTTTTGGGGCATTAGAAAAAAATCCTAGCTTAAAGATTTATATTATTCCTGTTGGAATTACGTATCAAAATCCTTCTGCATATCCCACAAAAGTTTGTGTACGATATGGCACACCAATTGTAGCCAATGATTACTACAACGTTAATGAATTAAATTCTGAAATAAGGAGGTTAATACAGACTATTTCTAATCAGCTAAAAAATCTTTCTGTGCATATTCCTGCAGATAATAATTATTCAGAAACTCTCAAAAAATTACAGTTTGCAAATGTTGATTTCACAGAGGTTGATAAAGTAAATACCATGGTAAAATCTGGGAATATTCTCAAACAAAAAGTAAATATTAATTTACTTGGTTTTCTAAAACCAATTATCATTTTTAACAGTATAATTCCATGGTTATTATGGAAATACATGGAAAGAAAAAATAATGAATTTGAATTTATAGATACTTTCAGATATGGAATTTGCACACTAACTTTTGGATTCTTCTATATATTACAGAGCTATCTTATGGCTTCTTTTTTTAATTGGAAAGCCGGATTTATCTATCTAGTTTCTTCATTATTACTTGTACTTTTCTATAGTAAATCTTACACTAATCAGAGACAATTGCCTCTTGAATAATTCCTTGTAATTTAGTTCTTATATCTTCTTCTATCAAGCCTACATTATCCATGGTAGGATACACTCTATTAGACAAAAAAACATACACAATTCTACTAACTGGGTCTGCCCATGTATAGGTGCCTGTAAATCCACTATGTCCAAAACTTTCGTCAGAAACACAACCACAGGTCGCTTTAATATCTGGGTCTAGTTGTGGTTTATCAAAACCTAAACCTCTACGAACATTTTTGTCCTTATAATATCGTTTATTGAACTTGTCAAAAGTTTGAGTTGTAAAGTAACGTTTTCCACCATAATATCCCTTTTGAAGATATAGTTGCATCATCTTTGCAACATCATTTGCATTGGAAAACAAACCTGCATGACCTCCTACCCCACCAAGCATCGAAGCTCCCATATCATGAACATGTCCATGTAATAATTGATTTCTGAAATAATTATCTTTTTCTGTAGGAACTATAGAAGATTTACTAATTTTTTGTAAGGGTAAATAAGTCATTCTATTCGCCCCTAACGATGTGTAAAATTCATTGCGAACCAACATATCTAAGCTTTTCTTATAACTTTTCTCCAAGGCTTCTTTAAAGACATAATATCCAAGATCACTATACTTATATCCTAGGTTTTCTCTTTGATCTGACTCTTTGATATAGGCATAAATGGAATCTTTATAAGAGGTGTCTAAGTACATATTTTCTGCAACCTGAATACTATATTTTTTTGATTTCTTGGTGCTATAAAATTCTTTTAAATTAGTGTTGGTAATACTATCTTGAGTTAACTTATAAAATGGAATCCAAGCTTTCAAACGTCCATAATGAGATAAAATCTCTTGAACAGTCAATGTATCTTTATTGGAATTTTTGAATGTTGGTGCAATATCTCTTATACTGGATGAAAGATGCATCTTTTTATCTTCTTCAGCTTTCATGATCATCGGTAATGTTGCCAGAATTTTAGTTAGTGAAGCAACATCATAAACATCACTATTCTTAACAGTATTTATCTTTTTATCCGTATGATATCCGAAACTTTTCTGATAAACCACATGGCCTTTTCTGGCTATCAATATTTGCAATCCTGGAGCCATTTTTTCTGCTAATACAAGTTTAGCTATAGAGTCTACTTTAGATAATATCTCAGAGGACATTCCTACTTCCTCAGGCAATGTGTATTGCAATCTTTGTAAATTTTGAGTATGAATCCCAGTTCCAACAAGAAATTCATTTTTAATGGATACTGGTAATTTACCCGTAGCTTCAACAGCACCAAAAATTGTCTGAGCAGCAATTTGTTGAGCTATTATACTATTTTGATACCCAAGTATAATTCCTTCAATATTCGAGAATGATTTTACATCTAATAGGCTATATGGACTTGCGAATACAGTCAAGATTATTTTATTTTTTCTAGCAATTTCGTGTAACCAGACTATTTCTTTATTTGAAAATTTAAAAGATTTCCATGGATTAGTATTAGATGTATGATACCCAACAATAACTAAATCAAAATCATCTAACTTCTGAAGAAGATGACTAAGGTTATCTGAATTAACCTCAGTAACCCTAGTGTATTTATTTAAGCTTTCAAAAAAAACAGCTCCAGAATCATCTCCTAGAGAAACATAGGCGATCTTTTGATTCTTTTTCAAGTCTTTAATTGGGAGAATATTCCTCTTATTCTTAATGACTGTCATCGAAGCCTTTACCAATTTTCGATGTAAAACCTCATCCTTAGGTCTGTTTAGGTCTTTAACTAAATTTTTGGCATTTATAGGTTGGTAATTATGTAAACCTACTTTGTATTTCGCCAATAGAATCTTGCGAACTGATTCTTCTATTCTTTGTACTGTCAATGTCCCGTCAGCTAATGATTTTTTTATCAAATTTACTGTAGCAGGGACATCTTGAGGAATCAATAGAATATCATTCCCAGCACGAATGGCTGCCAGGTCAATTTCGGCAGAAGTTGAGTAGTTAGCAACACCTTTCATATTCAATCCATCTGTAAAAACCAGGCCTAAAAACCCAAACTTATCTTTTAAAAGTTGTGTAACAACTTTATAAGACAACGAAGTAGGTAAGATTGAATCAGGCTCTAAAGCAGGAACACTTAGATGTGCTGTCATAACACTAGCCATTCCAGCATCAAAAACTTTTTTATAAGGATATAATTCTATGGAATCTAATCGTTGTCTATCGAAATTTAAAATGGGTAATTTTAAATGTGAATCTGAAGCAGTATCACCATGGCCTGGAAAATGTTTTGCAGTCGCCAGGACACCTTGACTTTGCATTCCTTGACTAAAAGCTATGGATTTTTGTGTTACATTTTTTTTGTTTTCTCCAAAAGAACGATTACCAATTATAGGATTTAGTGGATTTGTATTAATATCTACAACTGGGGCAAAATTCACATGAATTCCTATTCGTTTACAATGGTAACCTACATGTTTTCCAAACGCACGAATTAAAGAAGTGTCTTGTACAGCTCCCAAAGTCATATTCCAAGGAAATCTGTAAGTGTTTTCCAAGCGCATATCCAAACCCCACTCACCATCAAAACCAATCATGAGGGGCACCTTAGCTAGAGATTGGTATTTGTTCGTTAATTCTACTTGTTTGGCGGGAGTTCCTTGCATAAAAATTAAATTTCCAATATGATACTTTTGTATCATTTCTTTTATTTTATTTTCATGGATAGAATCTAAGTTAGAATAGGCTTGCACCATAAACAATTGACCTATTTTATGATCTATTGTCATCGAATTTAGAATGCTATCTACCCATTTTTCTTGTGCATAATAATCTTCTGTTCGTAAAGGGTCTAAGTGCTGACTAAACAAATTAAATGTCAGGGAAAATAAAATAAAAAATAGAAGCTTTTTAAGCATAATTGAATTGAAAATTTTATGAGACTAAAAAACGTTTGTGCCAACTAGTATTTACAGGAACCTCCCATTGAGTTTCTAATTCACCTTTGGTCGTGATCATATTGTTAAAAACAATCGTTTTTGAAGTTATGATATTCGTTGTGACTAATTCTTTAAAATTACTCATTGTTACGATGTTAATAGAGTCTCCACTCTTAAAAGAAATATTCATCTTATTCATCATGTCAACGTTTAATGTTTTTTCTAGTTCTTGAATGAAATGTACAGATGAATCAATAGAACAGCCTGAAACATTATTAAATCCCTCGTCTACAGCCAAAACTAAGAACTGTTTGTATTTAATACTATAAGAGCCTTTTAAATCTGATCCATGTCTCGTCCACTGTTCTATAAAACCAATGGTTTTTTTTGAAATAAATTCAATCTCTTGAGCACTAAATTCTCTATCGGATTGATAAATCCAGACTCTTGAATGTCTGGGTAAATTTTCAAATTTCACAAACATACTTTTCTATCTCAAATTAAATTTTTGTTGCAAGGCTTGTAGCTTTTCAGCATCGGATAATTCTTTTTTGGGAGCAGCAAGCCTTTTTTTTATTAGTTGTAATACCTTTTTTGTGTACAAAGGAAAATCTGCATTTTGTATCCATGCATTGTATCCAGGATTCTCTTTTAAAACATCCTCTACAGTTCTTCCTTTGTATTTTCCAAAGGAGAAAATTTCTTGGTCTTTATCGTTGAATAAAATAAATCCAGCAAAATCTGCTCTTTTAGAATGTGTTGAATATTCGCTTAGGGCATCAACAGTGTTTTCTATATCATCATACCGATCTAATTGTGCTTTTAAAATTTCATAGGTGGCATTAGTATCTGCTTCTGCAGAATGGGCATTCTCTAATTCTTTATTACAGTAAAATTTATACCCTGCACTCAAAGTTCGTTGTTCTTTTTTATGGAAGATCACTTGAACATCAATTGCTTTTCTATCATTCATATCAAAATCAATACCAACCCTTAAGAATTCCTCAGCAAGTATTGGAATATCAAAACGATTAGAATTAAAACCTGCCAAATCGGAATCAGCAATCATATTATTCACTGAAGTAGCTAATTCTTTGAATGTTGGCTCTGTCACAACTTTTTCATTTGTAATTCCATGAATAGCAGTTGCCTCAGCAGGTATTTCTATTTCTGGATTTACCAACCATGTTTTATTCATTTTTTCTCCATTTGGAAAAATTTTCAACATAGAGATCTCTACAATTCTATCAATTCCAATATTAATTCCTGTAGTTTCTAAATCAAAAAAAACAAGGGGTTTAATCAACTTCAATTCCATAAAATAACTTGATTTTTATAATCTTTTAAAAATACATAATTAAATACAAAATTGGGAGCCTAAATGTGTCTTTTTATTATAATAAAAAACTTGGTTCCATAAACTACTAAATCAAGGACATTTTATAGTTGATAAATTTTCTATTTCAATTAAAATTTAAAAATTTTTATCTCAAAGAATAGTACCAAAAAAAATGAATAAGATATTGATATTTAGACTGTTTATAAATTAGTTATCATGAATAAAATTTTTAATGTTTTGTTGTAAATTTGAATAAAAACTTATAAAATTTATGAATCATAATCGTAATGAAGATATTGGTAAATGTCCATTTATGAGTGGCACTCAAAAGAAACCCGCTGGTGGTGGAACAACCAATCGTGATTGGTGGCCCAATGAATTAAAATTAAATATTTTACGTCAAAATGCATCAAAATCAAATCCTATGGGTAATGATTTTGATTACGCAAAAGCTTTTAATAGCATCAATTATTCAGAATTAAAACAAGATCTCATTAATCTAATGACAGACTCTCAGGGTTGGTGGCCCTCAGATTATGGACACTACGGACCATTTATGATTCGTATGGCATGGCATAGTGCAGGAACTTACAGAGTTGGTGATGGACGTGGAGGTGCAGCAACAGGTACACATCGTTTTGCCCCATTAAATAGTTGGCCAGATAATGGAAACTTAGATAAAGCTCGTTTACTTTTGTGGCCTGTAAAAAAGAAGTATGGATATAAAATTTCTTGGGCAGATTTAATGATTTTAGCTGGAAATTGTGCTTTAGAATCTATGGGTTTTCCAACCTTTGGCTTTGCTGGAGGACGCGAAGATGTTTGGGAACCTGAACAAGATATTTACTGGGGATCAGAAACAGGATGGTTAGATAATGATGATCGATATGATACTAGTGATGGAGATTTAGAAGGTCATTTGGGAGCAGTTCATATGGGGTTAATTTATGTAAACCCTGAAGGTCCAAATGGAGAACCAGACCCTTTAAAATCAGCTCATGATATTAGAATTACTTTTGGAAGAATGGCCATGAATGATGAGGAAACTGTAGCTTTGGTTGCTGGGGGACATACATTCGGTAAAGCTCATGGTGCTGCTGATCCAGACAAATATGTGGGAGTTGAGCCACACGGTGCTTCCATTGAAGAAATGAGTACAGGTTGGAAAAACACCTTTCAAAGTGGTGTTCTAGATGATACTATTACAAGTGGTTTAGAAGGGGCATGGACTCCAAACCCAACTCGATGGGATGATGAATATTTTGATGTTCTATTGAATTATGACTGGGAATTGACTAAGAGTCCAGCAGGGGCTCATCAATGGACTCCAACTGAAGCGTCTAAGGCTAAAAAAGCTCCAAAAGCAGGTGATCCTAGTGGGACTCAAGCTTTGATGATGTCGACTGCAGATATGGCTTTAAAAATGGATCCTACCTATTTAGAAATCTCTAAACGCTTTTATAAAGATCATAAAGCTTTTGAAGATGCTTTTGCAAGAGCATGGTTTAAATTAACACATAGGGACATGGGACCAATTCAACGCTATTTAGGACCCGAAGTTCCAAAAGAAGAATTAATTTGGCAAGATCCTATTCCTGAAGTAAACTATACTCTGACTGAATCAGAGATTAATACTTTAAAAAATAGGATTACTACATCTGGATTATCAGTATCTCAATTGGTAATTACTGCTTGGGCTTCTGCTTCTACTTTTAGAGGCTCTGATAAAAGAGGTGGTGCTAACGGAGCCAGAATTCGTCTTGAACCTCAAAAAAATTGGGAAGTTAACAACCCAATTGAATTGAATAAAGTAGTAAGAGTTTATGAAGAAATTCAAAAAGATTTTAATGGAAATGTTTCTATTGCTGACTTAATTGTTCTAGGAGGTAATGTTGGTGTTGAACAAGCTGCTAAAAATGCGGGGTATGATGTTTCTGTTAAATTTACTCAAGGACGTGGCGATGCGTCTCAAGAACAAACCGATATAGAATCCTTTAGTTATTTAGAACCATTAGCAGATGGATTTAGAAATTATATGAATAGTAAATTAAATGTAGCTGCTGAGGATTTATTAATAGATAGAGCTAACTTATTAACGATTTCTATACCTGAAATGACAGTTTTAATTGGTGGATTAAGGGTTCTTGGAGCTAACTATGATCAGTCAAAGCATGGTGTATTTACAGATAAAATTGGTAGTTTATCTAATGACTTTTTTACTAATGTGTTAGATTTAGAGACTACCTGGAGCGCAACTTCTGATGATAAAACACTATTTGAAGGACGTAATCGTAAAACAGGAGTTGTAAAGTATACTGGAACACGTGCAGATCTAATCTTCGGTTCTAATACTGAGCTAAGAGCTGTTTGTGAGGTGTATGGGGCTACTGATGGAGAAGAAAGATTTGTAAATGATTTTGTGGCTGCTTGGTCAAAAGTGATGGATTTAGATAGGTTTGACATTATTTAAAAATCATAACTATACCTTATTAGAATAATAAATATAAGGCGCTCTTAGGAGCGCCTTTATTGATTATAACATTATTTGAATTGTACTTACTTCGTTGCAAATAATTTCACATCACTAACAGAAACCTCCTGCTCTCCAAGTATTAATAATCTTTCCACCACGTTTCTGAGCTCACGTATATTTCCTGTCCAATCATATTCTTGCAATAAGGCAATTGCTTCTGGCGAAAATTCTTTCTTAACGACACCCTGTTCGTTTGAAATCTTTTGAGAAAAATAATCAATTAATAAAGGAATGTCATTTTTTCTGTCATTTAATGGAGGAACTTCAATTAAAATCACCGCCAACCTGTGATACAAATCTTCTCGAAACCTTCCTTCTTTAATTTCCTTTTTTAAATTTTTATTCGTGGCTGCTACAACTCTTACATCTACCTTTATATCTTTATCACTTCCAACTCTTTGAATTTTATTTTCTTGTAATGCCCTCAAAACTTTTGCTTGAGCCGATAAACTCATGTCCCCTATTTCATCCAAGAAAATAGTTCCTTTATTTGCTGCTTCAAATTTCCCTGCTCTATCTTTATTTGCACCAGTAAAACTACCTTTTACATGACCAAATAACTCACTTTCAATAAGTTCTGACGGAATCGCTGCACAATTTACTTCTATCATAGAAGATTGAGCACGGTTTGATTTAGTGTGCAACCAGTGCGCCACTAATTCTTTTCCTGTTCCATTGGGACCCGTAATTAAGACTCGAGCGTCTGTAGGGGCTATTTTTTCAATCATTCCTTTTATATGGTTAATCGCATCACTTTCTCCAATCATTTCATAGTTCCTACTAACCTTCTTTTTCAGGCGTTTGTTTTCAACGACTAAAACCTTTCGATCAAGAGCATTTCTAACAGTATTTAACAATCGATTTAAATCTGGTGGTTTTGAAATATAATCAAAGGCTCCTAGGCGCATTGAATTAACCGCTGTATCTAAATCTCCATGACCTGAAATCATAATAAAAGGAATTTCAGGTTTTGTTTTTTTTGCTTTTTGTAAGACCTCAATACCATCCATTTTAGGCATTTTTATATCACACAAAACCAAGTCATAATCACTGTTTATAATTTTTTCAATGCCATCCAAACCATTCTCAGCCTCTTCTACCTCGTAGGCATCACTTTCCTCAGAAATAATTTTTATCAATACCCTTCTTATGGCTGCTTCATCTTCAATAACTAAAATTTTACTCATTGTATGTATTTATTTGTGAAAGTTACCCCTAAAACTTAGAATCAAATGCTTAAAAATAATTCCTTTTTTTAAATAAACACATATATTATGATAGTTTAATTAATTCTAAACGTATTTAAAGGGTAATTTTTGAACAAGAGTTAAAAAATAAATTATGCATGCATAATTTATTACAATTTACTATGCGTGCATAGTAAATTTTTATATCTTTGAAGAAATGAAAAAAAATAAATCTATAGATCATCAATTAAGAGCTACCTGGCAAGCTGTTGCAAAGCTTTATAATGAAAGAGCTGCAAAATATGATAGTACCATGGCTACAGCTTTTGTTCTGTTAAATATAGATTACGATCATGGAACACCCTCAACCTCACTAGGTCCTTTGATGGGAATGGAACCGACAAGTCTTTCTAGAATTCTAAAAACAATGGAGTCTAAAGGGGCAATTATCAGAGAGAAAAATCCAAATGACGGAAGAGGGGTGATTATTAAGCTAACAGATTATGGAAAAAAAATGAGAGAATTATCCAAAGAATCTGTTATCACATTTAACAATGCCATTGTAAAAAATATTACAAAAGAAGAACTTAATGCATTTTTCAAGGTAATTTTTACAATAAACAAACTCATTTCAGATAAAAAAATTTATCAAGATGAAACTATTGACAAAAAAGCGGTATAAACAAATCAAAAAAACAAATGAGTAGAAGAATAAAAAAAGTAGCAATTATAGGATCTGGGATTATGGGAAGTGGAATTGCTTGTCACTTTGCCAATATCGGTGTTGAAGTTCTTTTATTGGACATTGTGCCAAGAGAACTAAATAAAAATGAAGAAACTAAAGGATTAACTCTAGAAGATAAAGCAGTCCGTAACAGAATAGTTAATGATGCTTTAGCAACTTCTTTAAAATCAAAACCATCTCCAATCTACAATAAAAAGTTTGCAGATAGAATTACTACAGGTAATTTGGAAGATGATTTACATTTAATAAAAGAGGTAGATTGGGTAATGGAAGTTGTTGTTGAACGATTAGACATAAAACAAAGTGTCTTTGAAAAAATTGAAAAATTTAGAACTCCTGGAACCTTAATTACGTCAAATACATCCGGAATACCTATCAAGTTTATGAACGAAGGAAGAAGTGAGGATTTTCAAAAACATTTTGCAGTAACTCACTTTTTTAACCCTCCAAGATATTTAAAGCTTTTCGAAGTTGTCCCTGGACCTAAATGCAAACAAGAAGTAACAGATTTCTTACTATCATACGGAGATCAGTTTTTAGGGAAGACTTCTGTCCTAGCAAAAGACACTCCTGCCTTTATTGGAAACAGAATTGGAATTTTTGGTATTATGAATCTATTTCACGTTGTGAAAGAAATGGGACTGACTATTGAAGAAGTTGATAAATTAACAGGGCCTGTAATTGGTCGACCAAAATCAGCAACTTTTAGAACTATTGATGTTGTAGGATTAGACACCTTAGTTCATACAGCCAATGGAGTTAAAGAAAACTGCCCTAATGACGAAATGAATGATCAGTTTGTAATTCCTGATTTTATCAATAAAATGATGGAAAATAAATGGCTAGGTAGTAAAACAAAACAAGGATTTTATAAGATGACCAAAGATGCTAATGGAAAAAGAGAAATCTTATCATTAGATTTAAATACCTTAGAATATCGTAAAAAAATTCGTCCAAAATTCCAAACTTTAGAGTTAACAAAATCAATAGATAATGTTACCGAAAGATTTAAAGTTTTAGTCTCTGGAAAAGATAAGGCTGGAGAATTTTATAGAAAATCATTGGCAGCAATGTTTGCTTATGTTCAAAATAGAATTCCTGAAATATCTGATGAAATCTATAGAATAGATGATGGTTTAAGAGCCGGGTTTGGCTGGGAACATGGTCCTTTTCAAATTTGGGATGCCGTTGGAGTTGCTAATGGTATAGAAATCATGAAAAATGAAGGTAAAGAACCTGCTGACTGGGTAAATGAAATGTTAGAAAAAGGTAATACTTCCTTCTACTCTGTAAAAAATGGAGCTACCTATTATTATGATATCCCTCAAAAAAAACAGCTTAAAAAACCAGGTCAAGATTCATTTATTATTTTGGATAATATCAGAAAATCTAATATGGTTTGGAAAAATTCTGGGGCAGTCATTGAAGATTTAGGAGATGGTATTTTAAATCTTGAATTCCAATCTAAAATGAACACAATTGGTGGTGATGTTCTCGCAGCAATTAATATGGCTATTGATTTAGCAGAGAAGAACCATCAAGGTTTAGTTGTTGGAAACCAAGGAGCAAATTTTTCAGTTGGTGCAAACATAGGGATGATTTTTATGATGGCCGTAGAACAAGAATATGAGGAATTAAATATGGCTATCAAATACTTTCAAGATACGATGATGCGCATGAGATATTCATCAATTCCAACGATTGCTGCTCCACATGGAATGGCCTTGGGGGGTGGTTGTGAAATTTCATTACATGCAGATAAAGTTATCGCAGCAGCAGAAACATACATGGGGCTAGTAGAATTTGGGGTTGGTGTAATTCCAGGAGGAGGAGGTTCAAAAGAAATGACTTTGAGAGCCTCAGATCTATTTCACAAGGGAGATGTACAATTAAATGTCCTGCAAGAACATTTCTTAACTATTGGTATGGCTAAAGTTGCAACTTCAGCCTATGAAGCCTTTGATTTAGGTTTATTACAAAAAGGAAAAGATGTTGTTGTTGTCAACAAAGACCGTCAAATAGCACAAGCTAAAAAACACGCACTATTATTAGCAGACGCTGGCTACTCACAACCAGTAAAAAGAAAAGATGTTTTGGTGTTGGGTAAACAAGCCCTGGGGATGTTCTTAGTTGGAACAGACTCAATGGAAGCTAGCAACTATATTTCAGAACATGATCAAAAAATTGCCAATAAATTGGCCTATGTGATGGCTGGAGGTGATTTATCTGAACCAACCAAAGTTACTGAGCAGTATTTGTTAGATATTGAACGTGAGGCATTCTTAAGCCTATGTTCAGAGCGTAAAACTTTAGAAAGAATTCAGCACATGTTAAAAACCGGTAAACCTTTAAGAAACTAAAAAAATGAAAACAGCATATATAGTAAAAGCATATAGAACAGCAGTAGGAAAAGCACCTAAGGGTTTGTTTAGGTTTAAAAGAGCTGATGAATTGGCTGCAGAAACCATTGAATATATGATGAATGAATTTCCTGATTTTGACAAAAAAAGAATCGACGATGTGATTGTGGGAAATGCAATGCCAGAAGGAGCCCAAGGATTAAATATGGCACGATTAATCTCTCTAATGGGATTAAAAATTGAAGATGTCCCTGGTGTTACAGTGAATCGTTTCTGTTCTTCAGGATTAGAAACCATAGGATTGGCAGTTGCAAAAATTCAGTCTGGAATGGCTGATTGTATTATTGCTGGTGGTTCTGAAAGTATGAGTTCCGTCCCTATGACAGGATTTAAACCAGAATTAAATTACAATACTGTTGCTGCAGGGCATGAAGAATATTATTGGGGAATGGGTAATACAGCAGAAGCTGTTGCTAATGAGTTTAATATTTCTAGAGAGGATCAGGATGAATTTGCTCTAAACTCTCATTTAAAAGCACTAAAAGCACAAGCAGAAAATCGTTTTCAAGATCAAATAGTACCCATAGAAGTTGAACAAACTTTTGTTGATGGAAGTGGTAAAAAAGTGACTAAAAAATATACAGTAAATAAGGACGAAGGACCTCGAAAAGGATCTAATATCGAAGGCTTACAAAGATTAAGACCTGTATTTGCTCAAGGAGGAAGTGTAACCGCCGGAAACTCATCTCAAATGAGTGATGGTGCTGCTTTTGTAATGGTAATGAGTGAAGATATGGTTAAAGAATTAAATCTTGAACCCATAGCAAGAATGGTAAGTTATTCTGCTGCTGGTGTACCACCAAGAATTATGGGAATTGGGCCAGTAGCTGCCATTCCAAAAGCACTAAAACAAGCTGGCCTTGAACAAAATGATATTGAGTTAATCGAATTAAATGAGGCATTTGCTTCACAATCATTAGCTGTTATTAGAGAACTTGATTTAAATCCAGATATCATTAACGTGAACGGAGGAGCTATTGCTTTGGGACATCCATTAGGTTGTACAGGAGCTAAATTATCTGTTCAATTGTTTGATGAAATGCGTCAAAGAAAACTAAAAAGTAAATACGGTATGGTAACAATGTGTGTCGGTACAGGACAAGGTGCTGCAGGTATTTTTGAATTTTTAAATTAAAAAGCTAATACATAAATAATATATCATGGAAACAATAGAAAAGGATATTTTAAGAGGCGGACAATTTTTAATAAAAGAGTCGAAATGCGAAGATATATTTACTCCAGAAGATTTTTCTGAAGAACAGAGAATGATGCGTGATGCCGTTAAAGAGTTTAACGATCGCGAAATTGTTGCTCATAAAGAACGTTTTGAAGCAAAAGATTATAAACTTACTGAGGAAGTAATGAAAAAAGCTGGTGAACTTGGCTTTTTGGGTGTAGCAGTTCCAGAAGAATACGGAGGTCTGGGAATGGGATTTGTTTCAACAATGATTACTTGTGAATATATCTCAAGTGGTAATGGATCTTTAAGTACAGCTTTTGGGGCTCACACAGGAATTGGTACTATGCCGATAACTTTGTATGGTACTGAAGAACAAAAACAAAAATATGTGCCAAAATTAGCAAGTGGAGAGTGGATGGGGTCTTACTGCCTTACTGAACCAGGTGCTGGTTCTGACGCAAATTCAGGAAAAACAACTGCTGAAATCTCTGACGATGGAAAATCTTATAAAATTAATGGCCAAAAAATGTGGATTTCAAATGCAGGGTTCTGTAATTTGATGATCGTTTTTGCTCGAATAGAAAATGATAAAAATATAACAGGATTTATTGTAGAATACGATCCAGCAAATCCTAATGGAATTACCTTAGGTGAAGAAGAGCGTAAATTGGGTATTCGAGCTAGTTCAACTCGTCAAGTATTTTTTAACGATACTCAGGTACCTATTGAAAACATGCTTTCTGAGAGAGGTGGTGGTTTTAAAATTGCTGTAAATGCATTAAACGTAGGACGAATTAAATTGGCAGTTGCTTGCATTGATTCTCAAAGAAGAATTACAAACGCTGCATTACAATATGCTACGGAAAGAAAACAATTTAAAACGCGTATCGCAGATTTTGGTGCAATCAGAGGAAAATTAGCCGAGATGGCTACAAATACATACGCAGGGGAATCCGCTTGTTATAGAGCTGCTAAGGATATTGAGGATAGAATCGCAATGAGAATAGAGTCAGGTAATACACATCAAGAAGCTGAATTAAAAGGAGTAGAAGAATATGCCATAGAGTGTTCCATCTTAAAAGTTACAGTATCTGAAGATGTACAGGATTGTGCTGATGAGGGTATTCAAATTTTCGGAGGTATGGGATTTTCGGAAGAAACTCCAATGGAAGCTGCCTGGAGAGATGCTCGTATTTCAAGAATTTATGAAGGAACCAATGAAATAAATAGAATGTTGTCTGTTGGAATGCTTATCAAAAAAGCGATGAAAGGCCATGTAGATCTCTTAGGACCTGCTACATCAGTTGCTGACGAATTGATGGGTATTCCTTCGTTTGAAACTCCTGATTTTTCAGAATTGTTTGCAGAAGAAAAAGAAATGATTACAAAAATGAAGAAGGTTTTCTTAATGGTTGCTGGTTCTGCCATTCAAAAATATGGACCAGATTTAGAGCAGCATCAACAATTATTAATCGCTGCTGCTAATATTTTAAACGAAATTTATATGGCAGAATCTACCCTACTTAGAACAGAAAAAAATGCCAAACGTTTTGGTGAAGATTCTCAAGAAGGACAAATTGCCATGGCCAGACTCTATCTTTACAATGCTGTAGATTTGATCGAAAAAAATGGAAGAGAAGGAATTATTTCTTTTGCTGAAGGTGACGAGCAACGTATGTTATTAATGGGATTAAAACGTTTTACAAAGTACACCAATTACCCAAATATCATTGCGCTACGAAATACAATAGCAGAAAAATTAAAAGCAGAAAACACCTACTGTTTCTAACAATAATGTAAACAATTTTAAGGGTAAATTTAGTTGTTTGTTTAAAAGACCATCTTTAAAAGATGGTCTTTTTTATTATATGAAAATTAAATTATGTATCCTTTAGAAGAACAGAAACTATAAAAATATTATTCTAGGGTTCCTAGATAACGTTCCGCGTCTAATGCTGCCATACATCCTGTTCCTGCAGCTGTTACGGCTTGTCTATATTCTTTATCCTGAACATCTCCGGCTGCAAAAACACCTGGCATATTTGTCTTTGTAGATTTACCTTGGGTAATTAAATATCCTGTCTCATCCATCTCAAGAACACCTTTAAATAAATCAGTGTTTGGTTTGTGGCCAATGGCAATAAACAATCCTGTGATTGAAATTTTATGCTTATTCCCTGTAATATTATTGACAACTCTAACGCCCTCTACAACAGTTTCCCCAAGAACCTCGTCTAGTTCCGTATTATATAAAACCTCTATATTTTCAGTTTTATTTACTCGATGTTGCATCGCTTTTGAAGCTCTCATATAATCTTTTCTGACTAACATAGTCACCTTATTGCAAATATTCGATAAATAGGTAGCTTCCTCTGCAGCAGTATCTCCTGCCCCAACAACAACTACATCTTGACTTTTATAAAAAAATCCATCACAGGTAGCACAAGCTGATACCCCACCCCCTATTAAACGCTGTTCGCTTTCTATACCTAAATATTTTGCTGTAGCTCCGGTAGAAATAATGACCGTTTGAGCTTCAATTTGTTTAGAACCATCGACAGTAATTTTGTGAATACCACCAACCTTGTCACTTAAGCGGACATCTGTTACCATTCCAAAACGAACCTCTGTACCAAACCGTTCAGCTTGGTTTTTTAGATCTTCCATCATCGCAGTACCATCGGTACCATTAGCATACCCAGGGAAATTATCAACCTCGGTGGTAGTGGTTAATTGTCCTCCCATTTGTAAACCCGTATACATTATTGGTTTCATGTCAGCTCTTGCAGCATATATAGCTGCTGTATAGCCTGCAGGACCTGATCCCATAATCAAGCATTTAATTTTTTCAATCTTTTCAGACATTATTTTTTGAATTATTTTAATAATACAAATGTAATTTTTTTTGCTTTCTGTAAGGCTTAAATTATAAATATTTTGATCATAATTTAATAAATAAAATCATTTTGTAAAAGATTATTAGTTAAAGAATTTTTTATTAATACTAAAAGTTTTTAACGAAAATAGGATGGTAAGTTTATAATTGAATTAAAATTCGGATTTGGGTTTAAGTCCTTCCTAATATAATAACAAAATGTACATAGTATATATATATATATAGAATTTATTTCGTATTTTTTTTGTTTTAGATATTTTTCGTTAAGTTTGATTAGTAATAATGATTAAACCAAAAAATATTAAAAAAAACACAATTATATAGCCGTCAAAAATTTAGAAAAAAAATAAGTGTAAAAAAAGTCTATTGTCAATCTATATAATTTTTAAAAAATCATTAAATTTTAAATCAACTAATTCTACCAAACAACAATGAAACAATTATTTAAAAACTACTCCCGTACATATTTTAATTTTCTTCTAATATCCTTTTTCTTTCTCCAATCTTCTTCTTTGCTTGCTGAAATTAAAGTGAATGATGGAAAAATAAAATTTATTAATGAATCTGGTAAAGTAGATGAATTAATTAAAAATACCGGAAAGCTCCTTGGAATTAAGGTTTTCACCTATGGAGACTACAAAATGGTCAATGATATCAATATAACAATTGACAGCTTTGAAGAGGTTATTAATCATTTAATGGGCGATACTAAATACATTATTCAGAAAACAAATAATAAATGGAAAGTATATACTAAGTCTTCTGAAAATGAATACAAAGAAAACATCAACCATTTGCATAAAACTAAATATACTTCTACCTCATCTCTAATAAAGGATATAAAAAAATTAAATCTTAAAACAAAAGTAATTGAATTATCTAAAAAAGGTTCCATAATTATATCCGGTAGTGTAAATGAAGTTATAGAAACGGTTGACTTAATTAACAGTATTGATTTGAAATCAACTACGTATACGATAGAACTACTAGTCGTAGAATATAAGCATAATGATTCTTTTAATTGGGGGATAGATATCAATAGTGCTTCAGACACAAAATTTAGTGGGGGTTCTTTCAGTCCTGCAGCTCCGAATGGAAACATTGGAGTATCTTATAACTTCACAGATGTTCTACCACAAGTATTTAAACTTAACTTACAAGCCCTTGTAGATAATAGTACTGCTGAAATTTTTCAAAACCCAAGAATAACAGTCGAAAGTGAAGAAGAAGGAAAGGTAGATATCCAAAACGATAAATATGTTCAACTTCAAACATCTTCCATTAATGGTTTGACTACTAATTTGCAAAAATTATCAGCTGGAATTAAATTAGTAATAACACCAAAAACTTTATCTGATGATTTAGTTGAATTAGATATAGAGGGGGTTGTTTCAGAATTTATTCCTTTTTCTAATGCTGGTGAATATGATATAGAAACTAATACTATAAAAACTAAAATTAATATGAAAGAAAAACAAACTTTGGTTATCGGCGGTTTAATTAAGGAAGAAACAACTAAAGTCAAGGGTGGATTTCCTTTGTTGAAAGACATCCCTGGTCTTGATCTCATATTTTCCAGAAAAGTAAACAGAAAAGAAATCATAGAAACTGTTATATATATTACTGTTTACAAAAAAAATCCATATGAAAACAATCGAAATGTGTTATTTGATGACAATGATTTAAAAAATCAAATTAATATAAAGACTAATTAATTTTTTACAAATAACTAATAAACTTCCTAATCATAAATTTTTAAAAAGCCTTCATTTAATGAAGGCTTTTTAATTTATGTTGGTAAAATAAATAAATCTTAAAGTAAAATATCTTGTAGTATTTTAAATGTTAGAATTTTAATATGTATTGTACTAAATATTAATACACAATATAATTTTTTAAAAACCTCAATATCAAAACTTTGGAAGTTATATTTACAATTTGTAAATTTTAACAAATCCTTTTGTTTATTTTTTTAAAAAAAAATTGTCTCTTTTGTAATTTTGTTTGGTAAAAGACATATTATGGCAAAAAAGAAAAAAATTACAAAAGATGACATTATTTCATTATATATGGAATATGTTCTAGAGCAAAATAAGAACCCTTCATCAGTATATAGCTTCGCTAAGGTAAATAATTTTGAAGAAGCTGTGTTTTACCAACATTTTAGCTCATTCGATACTGTTGAAAAAGAAGTCTTCAAAAACTTTTTTAAAAATACTATCAATGCCTTAAAAAAAAGTAAAGAATACATTAATTATAACAACCGCAATAAACTATTAAGTTTTTATTTTACATTTTTTGAAAATTTAACTGCTAACAGAAGCTATGTAGTCCATGTACTTCAAGGGAACAAAAATCAATTAAAAGCACTAAAGTCATTAAAAGAACTTAAAAAGGATTTTTGTGAATTTATTGAGTCGTTAGAGATTGAGACAATTGATCTTAAAGAAGATCGACTAGAGAAATTTCAGCAAAGATCTATAAAGGAATCCGCATGGTTCCAATTATTAACTACAATCAAATTTTGGCTGGAAGATACATCATCTTCTTTTGAAAAAACAGATATTTTTATTGAAAAATCTATAAATGCAAGTTTTGATCTTATAGATAATACCCCCATCAAGAGCATTCTTGATTTTGGTAAATTTTTATTTAAAGAAAAAATTCATACGAATTAAGTTAAATGAAAACAATTGACAATATTCCAACATCTAAAATTCAAAGAGCATCCAAACTAGTTCAAACTGGAGCTAAGGTTGGTGTTAATTATCTTAAATACTATGGTGATAAATTAACCAAAACTAAGCAAGAAGCAAAAAACCGTTTGAATGAAAACAATGCTGAGGATATATATGATGGATTAAAAAAACTAAAAGGAAGTGCTTTAAAAGTTGCTCAAATGCTAAGTATGGAAAAGAGTATATTACCCCAAGCCTATGTAGAAAAATTTTCATTAGCTCAATTTTCAGTACCTCCATTATCTCCGCCGTTAGTTATCAAAACATTTAAACAATATTTTGGTAAAAGTCCTGATGAAATTTATGATAATTTTGACTCTACATCTGTAAATGCTGCAAGTATTGGTCAAGTTCATAGAGCAGAAAAAAATGGAAAAAAATTAGCTGTCAAAATTCAATATCCTGGAGTGGCAGATAGTATTGCCTCAGATTTATCATTAATAAAACCAATTGCCATAAGAATGTTCAATATAAGGGGTAAAGATTCTGACAAATACTTTAGAGAAGTTGAAGACAAGTTAGTTGAAGAAACGAATTATGTACTAGAAATCAAGCAAAGTAAAGAATTAGTTGAAAATTGTAAGCATATTCCAAATTTAAAATTCCCAAATTATTACTCAAATATTTCATCTGAAAAAATAATTACAATGGACTGGATGAGCGGTCGTCATCTCTCTGAATTTACCTCAAAAAATACAAATCTAAAATTAGCCAATAAAATTGGTCAAGCTTTGTGGGATTTTTATATGCATCAACTTCACAACCTAAGAAAAGTGCATGCTGATCCACATCCAGGAAACTTTTTAGTCTCAGAAAAGGGCGATTTAATTGCATTAGATTTTGGCTGTATGAAAGCTATCCCTGCTAATTTCTATGTTCCATATTTTGAATTAGCAATCGAAAAAAATATAAAAGACCCTGTTTTTTTCAGTAAGAAATTATACGAATTAGAAATTTTAAGATCAGATGATTCTTCTGAAGAAATTAATTTTTTCAAAGAATTATTTTATGAATTATTGAGTCTTTTTACCAAACCATTTAATCAAGAAATTTTTGACTTTTCTGATCCAAATTTCTTTAATAAAATTACTGAATTGGGAGAACGTTACAGTAAAAGTACTGAACTCAGACAAATGAATGGAAACAGAGGATCCAAACATTTCATATACATGAATAGAACTTTCTTTGGTCTTTACAATTTAATGTTTGATCTTAAAGCAACAAATATTAAAATAAATAATTACCAAAAATTATAAATGCACTTTTCAAGGGATCAAATAAATAATTTAGATAAAATTACAAGAATTAACCTAATTAATTCTTGCACCGGTTATAAATCTGCAAACTTAATCGGAACAATTTCTAAAAAAGGAATTACTAATGTTGCTATCTTTAGTTCTGTAACTCATTTGGGTTCTAATCCTCCAACCTTGGGTTTTATTTTAAGACCTACAAGCGTTCCAAGAGATACCTATAAAAACATTAAAGAATCTGGAGTTTTTACAATCAATCATGTCTATGAAAATATAATTAAAGACGCTCATCATACCTCTGCTAAGTATAAGGAAGAAATATCTGAATTTGATATTACTAATTTAGAACCAGAATTTCATCATCCTTGTATTGCCCCTTTTGTGAAAGGATCTCCAATACAAATAGAAATGATGTTTATAGATGAATACCTAATTAAGTCCAATAATGTTATTCATGTTATAGGTGAAATTAAAAATATATACGTGAAGGATGAACTTATAGAAAAAGATGGATTTATAAATTTATTAAAAGCAAAAACAGCTGCTATTAATGGATTAGATGCCTATGTTATTGCAAAATCAATAACACGATTCGAATATCAAAGACCAAAGGTGGTTCAAAATATAAAATAACATGAGGATTCTCATAACAGGAGCGACAGGTTATATTGGTAAGCGTTTAATCCCTATTTTATTAAACGAGGGTTATTACTTAATATGTGCAGTTAGAGATATTGCTAGAGTTGAACATCTGTATCCTAAACAAAAAAATATTGAATTTATAGAAATCGATTTTTTAAAAGCGGATTCTCTAAAAGTGATTCCTTCAAAGATTGATGTCGCCTTTTATTT
>CATISV010000012.1 GCA_949541125.1 Flavobacterium sp. SCGC AAA160-P02 | reverse complement strand
TGGAACTTTAAAACAACGAATTCAACTATTACTTCAATTGAAGTATACAATTTATTAGGCAAAAGAGTTATTTCACAAAGATACAATGGAGAAGACGCTGTGATTTCAACACAAGGATTAACAGATGGAATCTATATTGCTAGAGTTACAACAGAGTATGGAACTAAAAGCGTGAAATTACTTAAAAACTAGTCGATCGTTTTATTACAATTTATATAAACACTCAAAATGAGAATTTTGAGTGTTTTTTTTAAAATTAGTACTCTCACAAATGTTTTATTAAAATAAATAATTTATGAAAAATATATTTTTATTATTGGCCTTACTTTTTTATTTGACGGGGTATTCACAACAACAAGAATTTCTTCTAGATTTTGAACTTGGCACTCCTTCCGGAGTAGCTTCCAATTGGTATACCTTTGAAAATAATCCAGCTCCTGCTGAGGTTGTGGATAATCCAGATTTAAATGGATCAAACGCTTTTGATTCTAAAGTACTTAAAGTTGTTGTTGGTCCAGATAATGCTTTTTATGCTGGCGTTAACAATGCTTGGGATGAACAAGTCTTTGGTACTTGGGAGATAGAAATGGAGGTGGCTAATAATTTAACCCTTAGTATGGATGTACATAAAAATTATGTTGGTACTGTAGGGATTAAAATGGGAACTAATAGTCAGGGAACTTCATTTCAGATAACAGATCAAAATGTTGGAAACACAGTTGTAGATGAATGGCAGACCCTGACATGGGATCTATCAGGGATAAATCCTAATGGGGATTTAACCAACATAAGTCAAATCGTTGTATTTGTAGATTGGAGAGAAGGAATGCCTGATAGAGCAGAAAACAGCACCATCTATATAGACAATATTAAGTTTAACGCAAATAAATTAACAGATGCACCTCCTGTAGACACTTGCTATAATGGTATCCAAGACAATGATGAGACAGGGATAGATTGTGGCGGCTCATGTAACGTATGTCCAAGTAGCGCTCCTGTTATTATAGAAGATTTTGAAGGCATTCCGCCACAAATTGCAGCCGATAATGGTCTAGGGTCTACAACGATTGTTTCTGACCCCGTAACAGGTGGAATAAATGATAATGTATTAGAAATAGTTACTTCCTCTTCAGCCGTTCAGTGGCAAAATGCACAAGTCTTTTTACAAGATTACTATATTCATTTAATGTCAGAAAATAAAGTGGTTACAGCAGATGTATACTCTACCACTGCTTTTACAATGTTGGCTAAAGTTGTTGATGCTGTGGGAGGAACATTGGCTGATGAATCTGCGACAGATGCCAGCCATTCTGGTTCTGGCTGGGAAACTCTAAGTTTTGACTTCTCAAACCCTAAAGACAATACTCCAACTGCAGCATTTGTGTATGGTAGAATACTTTTCTTCCCTTTGTGGAATGGTAACGGTTGGAACCCCTCTACTGAGACTACAACGTATGTAGATAATATTACAGCACTTACTACTGCCACAGCAGGCCTAGAAGAAAAGGACTTAATAAATGTTGTCATATATCCAAACCCATCTAATTCAGATTGGATTTTTAAAACTACGAATACAGTAATTACCTCTGTTGAGGTTTTTAACTTATTAGGTAAAAGAGTGGTATTACAAAATAATAATAGTATTAATGTTGTTATTTCTACTCAAGGCTTAACCAATGGTGTTTATATTGCTAAAGTTAATACTGTGTTGGGAACTAAAAGCATGAAATTAATAAAAAACTAATCTATCATTTTAATTAATTGAATCTATAAAGGTCATTTGGAACTGAGCTTATCTCAGTCTTCAAGTGACTTTTTTTACCATTTGATTTAAGAAACAGAATTATGACATATCGAAACAAAAATACCTTTGTCGATGACAATATCTTTATTCGTAGTCTTTAGCTACATTTTCTAGTTCTGAATACCAATCTTCTCCAAACTTTCTAATAAGTGCCTCCTTCACAAACTTGTATACCGGGATTTGTAATTCTTTTCCTAGAGAACAAGCATCGCTGCAAATACTCCATTTGTGGTAATTTACCGCAGCAAACTCTCTGTAATCCTTAACTCTTACTGGATATAAATGACAAGAAATCGGCTTTTTCCAAGAAATCACTCCTTTATTATATGCTTCTTCAATACCACAAATCGCTGTATTGTTCTTAGTGAAGATTAGATAAGCACATTCTGAATTATTCACTAAAGGTGTCTCTAATTCTCCAAAGTCGCTCGTGATGGAGGTCCCTTGCTCCTCTATAGCTTTGATGCCTTCTTTTCTTAAAAAAGGCTTGATCTCTGGGTATATTTTTTTCAAGATAAGGACTTCTTCCTGATTTAATGGGGCTCCCGCCTCTCCAGAAATACAACACTCTCCTTTACATTGAGAAAGATTGCACATAAAATCTTTTTCGATAAGGTCTTCTGACACAATGGTTTTTCCTAACTGAAACATCTGATAAAAATACAGTATTTTTTTACCATTCTTTTATAAAAGAAAGAACTAAGTTTCCTAATTTTGTGAAAAATTTATTATAACAATGGGAATAAATTTTAAAGAAATTTTTACTGCCTTTATGGTCCTTTTTGCAGTAATTGATATTATTGGGAACATCCCAATTATCATTGATTTGCGAAAAAAATCAGGACATATTCA
>CATISV010000011.1 GCA_949541125.1 Flavobacterium sp. SCGC AAA160-P02 | reverse complement strand
TGGAACTTTAAAACAACGAATTCAACTATTACTTCAATTGAAGTATACAATTTATTAGGCAAAAGAGTTATTTCACAAAGATACAATGGAGAAGACGCTGTGATTTCAACACAAGGATTGACAGATGGAATCTATATTGCTAGAGTTACAACAGAGTATGGAACTAAAAGCGTGAAATTGATAAAGTACTAATTAGTATTTTTTATTAGTTGATTTTTATAAAAAAGCCCTTTATTACTGAAGTTATCAGTTTTCAAAGGGCTTTTTATTTTTAGTAAATTGAGCACAAAATTGCATTATAATGAATTTAAAAATTAAAATGACTAATGTCTTATTCTTAGATATTGAAACAGTTCCTCAAAAACAATTTTGGTCTGATGTCCCAAAAACTACAAAAGAATTATATGCCCAAAAAACAGCCTACCAACGAAAAGAAAATATTTCTTCTGAAGATTTTTATGAAAGAGCAGGAATCTGGGCAGAGTTTGGAAAAATTATCTGTATTTCTGTAGCCTATTTTACAGAAAGAGAAAAACATAGATATCTAAGAGTTCATTCATTTTATGGAGACCATGAAAAACAGATTTTACTCGATTTTAAAAAGCTCTTAGACACACATTTCAATAAGTCAACCCATCTTTTATGTGCACATAATGGAAAAGAATTTGATTTTCCTTATATCGCAAGAAGAATGATTATTCATCAAATTGAATTGCCAAGTAAATTAAATCTATTCGGAAAAAAACCATGGGAAGTACCTCATTTAGACACTATGGAAATGTGGAAATTTGGAGACTTTAAGCACTACAGTTCACTTCAATTATTGACCTCAACTTTAGGAATACCATCTCCCAAAGAGGATATTCAAGGTAATGATGTTGCCAGAGTATATTACAAAGAAAAAAATATAGAGAGGATTGTAAGGTATTGTGAAAATGACACCATTGCAATTGCTCAATTGTTATTGCGTTTTAACAATGACCAATTAATTGAAAAAGATAAAATTATAAAAGTATAGCTATTTTTTTCTTAATTGCTTTGTTCGTGAACTCTATAAAAAAGCCCAAAGAAAGTCTTCGGGCTTTATAAATTCAACAACAACTAATAACGGAAAGATATTCTTCGAAGCGAATTTTATATAACAATAACAAGCCCAAAGTTAGTTGTTAACAACAAACCTGTCAATACCTTTAATAAGTGAAATTTTAATTTCTTATATAACAGTAGATAAAAAACAAATTTTGTCAATTTATATTCTTTACAGTAAGGACTAAAAAGGACAACAATTATTTACTTAGCTTTAAAGTAATAGATGTTTTATTGATTTATATAGCTTTAGAATATTTGTAACAATCTATTCTGATCACCTTTAATTAGTAGCATTTAAATACTACTTAAAATGGATGGAAAAAAAATTATATATAAGTCAACATTTAATACGTCTTACTTAATGACTTAAAATAAATTATTTCATAACAATAGAATGCTAAGGTTCAAGAATTATCGTTATTTTGTAAGGATGTTAGAAGTTAATAATCTTAGTGTAGGTTTTGTATCCAATAATCAAGAAAATGATGCTGTTAAAAAGATTTCCTTTAGGCTAAAAAAAAACAAAATTTTAGGTATTGTTGGGGAGTCTGGTAGTGGTAAATCCGTTACCTCTTTAGCACTATTAGGATTATTGCCCAAAAATGCGATTATCGGAGGACAGATTCTCTATGATGGAGAAAACCTTCTTGGGATATCTCCTAAAGATTTTCAAAAAATAAGGGGGAAAAAAATCGGAATGATTTTTCAAGAACCCATGAGTTCTTTGAACCCGACTAAAACCTGTGGGAATCAAGTTGTGGAGGTTTTAAGACAACATACAGATTTAAATAAAAGAGCTATTTATGAAGAAGTAATTACTCTTTTTACAAAGGTAAAACTACCAACACCAGATAGAATTTTTAATTCATATCCACACCAAATAAGTGGTGGACAAAAGCAACGAGTTATGATAGCCATTGCAATTGCATGTAAACCAGATTTGTTAATTGCAGATGAGCCGACAACAGCTCTTGATGTAACGGTGCAAAAAGACATAATAACTCTTTTAAAAGAATTGCAAAAGAAAAGCGAAATGAGTATCATTTTTATTTCTCATGATTTGCCGTTAATCTCTGAGGTTGCAGATGATGTCATTGTAATATACAGAGGAAAAATTATTGAAAAAGGGACTGCTGTTGAAGTTTTTCGAAACCCACAAAAAGAGTATACAAGGGCATTGATTAATTCTAAGCCTGATTTGGAGCTAAGACTAAAAAGATTACCAACAGTTGAGGATTTTATGAAACAAAAAGTAGTTTCTGAAATTTACTCAAAAGAAGAGAGAAATCAATTTCATAAAAAATTATACACATTAAAACCTCTTCTAGAAATTGTTGAGCTAAAGAAATTTTTTCAAAAAAGTTCTTGCTTCAATAAAAAACCACCAATCAAAGCCATAAATGATGTATCCTTTAAATTATATGAAACAGAAACTATAGGGTTGGTTGGAGAATCTGGTTGTGGTAAAACAACACTTGGAAGAGTTATTTTGCATCTAGAAAAGCCAACGTCTGGTAACATATTTTACAGAGGGAAAGACATTACTCATCTTTCTAAAAATGAGTTAAAAAAAATGAGAAAGGAAATTCAGTTCATTTTTCAAGACCCGTATTCCTCTTTAAACCCAAGAATATCCATAGGAAATTCAATTTTAGAACCAATGACCGTGCATCGTATCCTGTCTAGTCAAAAAGAGCGAAAATTATATGTGTTGGATTTATTAAAAAAAGTGGGACTAAAGGAAGAATATTATAATAGATATCCACATGAGTTTTCTGGAGGACAAAGACAAAGAATAGGAATAGCCAGAGCCATTGCATTGCAGCCCAAATTAATTATTTGTGACGAATCGGTTTCTGCATTAGATGTATCTGTTCAGGCACAGGTTCTAAACCTATTAAATGAATTAAAGACAACGTTTCATTTTTCATATATTTTTATCTCGCATGACCTTTCTGTAGTTAAGTATATGTCTGATCAGTTAATTGTTATGAATCGAGGAAAAATTGAGGAAATTAATGATGCAGATGAAATTTATAAAAACCCAAAATCTAGGTATACCAAAAAACTGATAAACTCAATTCCTAAAGGGATTTAAGTGTTTTTTATCTTTTTACAATTGCTTAATTAATGGTATATTGCAACTCTTAAAAGGCTAATAGATAATAGATGAAAATAATAGTTCCAATGGCCGGAATTGGCTCTCGTTTGAGACCACATACTCTAACAATTCCAAAACCTTTAACAGTAATTGCAGGAAAGCCTATTGTACAAAGATTGGTAGAAGATATCGCTTCAATAATCAATCAGTCAATAGATGAAATAGCATTTATAATTGGCCCAACTTCCAAAGGCTTTCCGATTGATACCAAAGATAAATTACTAACAATAGCGAAACAACTGGGAGCTAAAGGTTCTGTATATATTCAGGAAGAAGCTTTAGGAACTGCACATGCAATTTTCTGTGCCAAAGAGTCTTTAACAGGTCCTTGTGTTGTTGCCTTCGCAGACACCTTATTTAAAGCGGATTTTACTCTAGATTTAGAATCTGATGGTGCTATTTGGGTAAAACAGGTGGAAGACCCAAGTGCTTTTGGTGTTGTAAAATTGAATGATGGATACATTACTGATTTTGTTGAGAAACCAAAAGAATTTGTTTCAGACTTGGCAATCATAGGAATCTATTATTTTAAGGACGGAAATAGGTTGTCTAAAGAAATAAACATATTGATTGAAAATGATATTAGACCTACTGGAGAGTTTCAATTGACTGAGGTTTTAGAAACCCTGAAACAAGAAGGTGCGAAATTTATCCCCGGGAAAGTTGATGTTTGGATGGATTGTGGTAAAAAAGATCCAACCGTAGATACCAATAAAAAAATATTAGGTTTTGAATATGATAAAGGATCTAATTTAGTAGCGGAATCCGTTGTATTAGAAAATTCTGAAATTATTCAGCCCTGCTATATTGGAGAACATGTAGTGCTAAAAAATACTAAAATTGGTCCTTTTGTTTCCATTGGTAAAAATAGTTTAGTTGAAGACTCTGAAATTAGAAATTCTTTAATTCAGACAAATGTTAAGATTTCTAATGCAAATCTAGAAAATGCGATGATAGGAAATCATGTAACATATAACGGGAATTATACTTCTGTAAGCATTGGTGATTATTCAGAGCTGACATAAAATAAATAGATATGGTAAAAAGGCTTGTACTTTTCGTCTTTTTTGGACTTATGTGCAATCTCTTTTGTTCTTTTTCACAGGATAGGATTACAACAGCTAATAATATAACCGAAGAAAAAGAAATACAATTTCAAGAATTTTTTTTCAAAGCTCTTACAGAAAAATCGATTTCAAACTATGAAAAAGCAATCGAAAATTTAGAAATCTGTAATACTATTCTCCCTAAAAATAAAACAGTCCTTTTTGAGTTATCTAAGAATTATTTGTTGTTAAATAGAACAATTGAGGCTAAAGAATATATTGAACTAGCCTTAGAACTAGAGCCAACCAATATATGGATGTTACTTCATTTAGTTGCCATTCAAAAAAAAGATAGAAATTATAAAGAGGCAATTAAGACTCAATTGAAAGTAGTTAAAAAGAACTCGAATCAAAAAAAAGCATTGATCCGATTGTATTATTTAAATGGACAATACTCGAAATCCTTATCTTTATTAAATGTCTTAGAAAAAGAAATAGGTTTAAATAATAACTTAAGAAAATTAAAAAAGAACTTAGAGCGAACGAAAAAAACAAGTGGAGAAAAAGAGCCTAAAAATGATTTATCTAGCCTGATTACTGATTTTGAAAATCAGCAATCTTCTTTTTCTAAACTAAAAAAAATACTAGATATATCTATAAAAACCAACAGCAAAGCATTTTATAAATATAGTGAATTAGCACTTGATTTGTTTCCTGCGCAACCATCTGTTTACCTTTATCAAGGGAAGGCATTGCAAATGCAAGAGAGACACCAGGAAGCAGTTAGCATTCTAGAGGAAGGCATTGATTTTGTTGTTGACAATCCAAAATTAGAAGCGCAATTTTATATTATATTAGCGGAAGTATACACAAGAATGAATGATCCTAGTAAAGCAATGGAATACTTGCAAAAAATCAAAAAATTAAAAAGGTAGAATGAGAATAGTTACTTCTTTCATTATTATATTACTTCTGTTTTCCTCGTGTAAAAGCACTAAAATTAGTAGTAATAAAAGCGTAATAAAAAGTATTTCTGCCAAGAAAATTATAAAAAAACACAAATCAGTTTCTTTTGATGCAGCTACATTAGATGCTAAATTAAAAGTTGAGTATTCTGATAATAAAGGAGAAAAAAGAAATCGCCATACTTTTACAGTTCGTCTTCGTATCCAAAAAGATTCTGTAATTTGGATGAAAGGATCAAAAGTCATTCCTGGATTTAAGGTAAAAATTACTCCATCAACGTTAAGTTATTATTCTTTTTTAACGAAGGAATATTTTGTAGGAGATTATTCTTTGATCGAAAAAATGTTAGGGACTAAAATTTCATTTTCACAAATTCAAAGCGTATTATTTGGAGAAAGTATTTTAGATTTAAAAAAGCAAAAATATCACGCAGACGTAGAAAATCGTTTTTATAAATTGACTCCAAAAAATCAAGACAAATTGTATCAAATCTTCTTTTTCCTTCACCCTGATAATTTTAAATTAAAAAGTCAAATTCTAGAAATAAATGAACAAAATAAAACAGTACAAATAGAATATGATACTTATGTTTCATTGGATATGGAATTTTTCCCTAAAAAAATAGTTATTAATGCTACAGATGGAGCTAAGTATACCAAAATAAAAATTGATTGTAGATCATTAACATTGAACAAACAGATTAGTATGCCATTTAAGATACCCACTAGTTATAAACGTATTAAAATCTAATGATTCAAAAGACCTCTAATATTTCTTTTTTTCTCTTTCTTTTTTTGATGTTTTCTATGTCTGCACAAAAAAATTCTAGAAAGCAGTTGGAAGTAGAAAGAAATAGAATAAAAAAAGAAATCAAACTGGTAAACAAATTACTTTTCGAGACCAAAAAAAAAGAAAAAAATATCCTTGAAGACTTAAAAGATCTGAATCAAAAAATTACGATTAGAGAACAGCTAATTACTACCATAAATTTGGAACTTACGTCCTTATCATATGAAATCAATACCTATGAAAAACAAATTGAAAAACTAACTGAAAAATTAAGGGTTCTTAAAGATGATTATGCTGCGATGATTTATAAGTCATACAAAAGTAAATCCCAACAAAGCAGAACCTTGTTTTTGTTTTCGTCAAAAAGTTTTTATCAAGCCTATAAGAGATTAAAATATATGAGCCAATATGCTTCATTTAGAAAAAAACAGGGAGAAGAAGTTTCTATTTTAACGAAGAAACTTCTAAAGTTAAAAGATTCTTTAGCATACCAAAAACAACTAAAAGATACATTGTTAAGTAATGAACAACAACAACAATTAAAAATTATAGATGAAAAAGAAGATCAGCAGGCATTCATTTCTCAGATAAAAAAGAAAGAAAAAAAATATAAAAAAGAGCTTCGCCAAAAACAACAAAAAGAAAAGAGAATTTCGGAAAGAATAGATAAACTTATCAAAGAAGCCATTGCAAAATCTAATGCAATGAAGGGGGCTAAAAAATCAAAAGGTTTTGCTTTAACACCAGAGGCAAAGGCTTTGGCTATTAAGTTTGAACAAAACAAAGGAAAATTACCATGGCCAGTAGAAAGTGGACTTGTCATAAGAAGATTTGGAAAACAACCACATCCTGTTTATCCTGGAAATTATATCAATAGTACAGGGATTCATATTGCCACTAAAAAAGGAACAAATGCTGAAGCTATTTTTAATGGTGAAGTACTAGCAATTCAAACCCAATCTGAAGGTAAAAAATCTATTTTACTAAGACATGGTAATTATATTTCTGTGTATAATAATTTAGAAAGTGTTTTTGTAGGTGTTAATGAAAAAGTAAAGACAGGACAAGCTTTAGGGAAGATTTTTACAGATAGAATTACAGGAAAAACAAAACTTATTTTTGTTTTATCAAAAAATACTACCAGATTAAATCCAATCAGTTGGATTTTGAAGAAATAATAAAGTTATTAAACATTTATTTGACTTAGACTGCAATTTGCTGGAAGTTTTTCTAAAATATAGGTTTAAAAGGTTACAATTATTCAGTAAATAAAGCCCTTAACTCAGTTGCTTGATTTGGCTGTAATTTTCCTGCTAGGACTAAACTTAACTGCTTTCTTCTCAAAGCTCCATCAAATCGTTCTTTTTCAAGTGCTGTTTCTGGGGTTATTTGAGCAATTTCAACAGGTTTACCAGTCTCATCAACCGCAACAAATGTATAAATGCCCTCATTTACTTTCGTTTTAGAGCCTGATTGACGATCTTCAATCCAAACATCTACATAAATTTCCATGGATGATTTAAAAGCTCTAGAGACTTTAGCTTCTAAGGTAACAACACTTCCAACGGGAACAGATTTCGTAAAAACCACATGATTAACGGATGCAGTAACCACAATTCTACGAGAATGTCTCCGAGCGGCAATACTGCAAGCCCTATCCATCCTTGCCAATAATTCACCACCAAAAAGATTGTCTAGGTAATTTGTTTCACCTGGCAGGACAAGATCTGTGAGGATTGTTAACGATTCGCTGGGTGTTTTAGATCTCATACAATAAATTTTTGAAAGCTTAAAATATCATTTTGGATTGATCATGATTTAAAAGAGAAAAACAGAAAGGATTATTCGAATTTTTTAACCAATAACCAAGCATCTTTAGAATCTATTTTTCTGACAGATGCAAGACTTTGATAAGCGTCTGTTTTTTTGTGAAAAGAGGCATAAGCAACTTGAGTTAAGCCCCATTTATTTTTTCCTAATATAAACGCTTGGAAGCCATTTGCATTTAACTGACTAACTTTTCTATGAGCGTTTTCTGGAAATTGAAATGAACCGGCAATTACATGATAGGTTTTAGGGAGTGCCTTATCAACGTTTAATTCAATGGTTGGTAAAGGATTTTTAATAATAAATGTCGCAGACTGAATTTTCTGCTCTAATTTTTTTTGGTTTTTCGCAAAGTTTACTTCTTCTTGCTTATTTTCATAACCCATACGACCAACATACGTTAATCCCAATAAAAGAAGTGCGGTTGCTGCGTACTTAAGGAAAATAGGAGTCTTTTTAGGGCCCTCTTTAACAGGAACAAATGGAATTACTTTACGATTAGTTCTTTCAACCATGTAGGATTTTACATAAGCTAATCCAAACGAAGAGTTTAAATAATTTACTTTGTTACAGGGACTAAAAATTAATTGATTTTTGTCATTTAAAGAAAATGAACCCAGCTCATCAATTTTTAAGGGTTTTAAGTTTATTGAAGAATTCCAATCAGAAACAATATCTGAAATTTTAGAATTTGCCTCATTAAAAGAAATATTTTCTGATGAAGCAATGTAGTTAGCTAATAATCCATCATTATGTGTTAGGTTAGAATTAAAACCCACTTGTTTTGATGGTGGATAAAAAGTATGAGTATTAGGATGAATTTTTGCACTTATTCTATTGGTCACAAAACCACCAAAATTTGGGACGATAACACAATCATATCTATACAATAAATCCTTTATGTAGTTTGCTATTGACATCATAACAAATATAGAAATTTTATTAAAAAAAATCTTAATTAATTATCAACAATAAATACGTATATTGAAAATTAAATAATTGCGTTTTGAAAGAAGAAGAAATACTAGCACTTTTGCGTTTGCAAAAGACAAAATCTATCGGTGATATTTTAGCCAAAAAATTGATTACTACGATAGGAAATGCCAATGAAATTTTTAAAGAGAACAAAAAATCCCTCCTCAAAATTAAAGGAATTGGGAGCTACGCCATCGCAAATTTACTAAATGAATCCAATAAAAAAATTGCTGAAAAAGAATTTCAATACATTACCAAAAATAAGATCGCTTATTCCTGTTTTTTAGATGATGGATATCCTAAATATTTACAACATTGTATTGATGCCCCTATTTTATTTTTTAAAACTGGGAATATTGATTTTTCAAACCAAAGGATTATTTCTATTGTTGGAACTCGGAGGATGACAAACTATGGTCAAGGTTTTTGCAAGACACTTCTTAAAGAATTATCTGTTTACAATCCAATAGTTGTAAGTGGTTTTGCTTTTGGCGTTGATATTTGTGCACATAAGGAAGCTATTAAGAATAACCTACAGACTATTGGAGTTTTAGCACATGGTTTGGGGCAAATTTATCCAAAAACACATAAAAAATACATGCATCAAGTATGTGAAAACGGTGGTTTTATAACAGAGTTTTTTCATGATGAAAACCCACTTCGAGAAAATTTTTTAAAGAGAAATAGAATTGTTGCAGGAATATCTAAAGCAACAATTATCATCGAATCTGCTTCAAAAGGAGGTTCTTTGGTGACTGCTGATATTGCAAATTCATACGACAGAGATGTCTTTGCAGTACCAGGTAGAATCCATGATATAATGAGTCAAGGATGTAATAATTTAATTTATGGTAACAAGGCCCATTTACTAAAATCTTCAGAAGATATTGTAAAAATGCTCAATTGGGATCTTACTAAAACCCCAATACCGAAACAACCAAATCAATATATAAACTTAACCAATAATGAACAGAAAATAGTTGATTTTTTAAAAACGAACGGTCAACAATTGTTAGATGTTATTGCCATTGAAACAACTATTCCAGTTTATCAATTAGCAACGATATTGTTACAGTTAGAGTTAAAAAATGTAATACAGTCTTTACCAGGAAAGATGTTTGAATTAAATTAAAAAGATTAAATAGGGCACTTAATATTCATTTTACAAGGATGTACTTATCAAAGAACTAAATTGATTTTTTAGATCTAATAGTTTCAATAAATACTGTAGAAAGGATCAATAATCCTCCCCAAAAGGTATTTAAACTTGGAATTTCATTAACAAATATAAAAGCGATGATGATTCCAAAAACAGGCTGAATACCACTAATAAGTGTCGCTGTTGAAGCGGAGAAAAACTTTAAGGAATGTATCATTAAACTGTGCCCTATAGCAGTTGTTACGATAGCCAGTATTAGTAGGTATGGCAATTGTGATTGAAAACCAGAAACATCCATAAAAAACAATATAGGAGCCAGTATAATTGTTATCACAAATGTTTGATAAAACATAAGCATACTTCCATGATAATTTTGAACTAGTTTTTTTAAAATTAATATTCGGATTGAATAGCATAAGGCAGAAAATAGACCGAACAAAATACCCTTAACATCAGAACTTTCTAAACTAAATTCAGGAGCTAAAATAAATACTCCTATCAACATAATAATTCCTAAATAAACGTGGATTAGATTGAATTTTGTTTTTAAAAAAACAGGTTCTAATAAGGCGGTTATTACAGGAAATGTATAAAGAGATAACATTCCTAAAGCAACATTAGATAATTTCAGTGCATAGAAGTACGTGATCCAATGCACCGCCATAAAAAGAGAACTTATTAGTAAAGGCAATGGTGTTTTTCTATCATAAAATTTTAGATTGATTTTTTTGAATTTGCAAAAAGCAAACAAAATAATCATAGCAAATAAAGAACGAAACCAAACAATTATCTCAGAAGGCATGGCTATATACTTTCCCAGAACTCCGGAGGTACTGATGAGTAAAGTTGCTAAAATTAAGCCAGATAGGTTTTTAATATGATGGTTATCCATTCGATGTTTTTTAATAATACATTCAACAATAATACATTGATCTCTTGTTCATTAACAAATGTTTTGAAGAACTTTCAAAGCCATTTCTACAGAATCTATTTTGATAAAAGTAATCAACAATCGTAAGCCATTTTTTGTTTGTTTTTCTTTGATAACACATCGATTAGAATGTTTTTGAACATAGGCCAACATATTGGTAAAAGTTTCTGTTTGATAAAATGAGCTTTCTTGATCTGATACAAAATAACCTATCATTCTTTTTTTCTTGAGAATAATTTTTTCTAATCCCAATTGTTTTGCAACCCATTTTAAACGAACACTGTCTAGTAAATCAATAACTTGAATTGGGGTTTCTCCAAAACGATCTATTAATCGTTGTTCGAATTTTTGCAATGTTTCTTCGTTTTTAATATTCGACAATTCATGGTATAAATTTAATCGTTCTGAAATGGAATTGATATAATTATCTGGAAATAAAATTTCGAAATCAGTATCAATTTGAACCTCTTTTACAAATTCTTTTGATATTGAATCCTTAAAAGAGTAAAGATTTTTGAATTCATTTTCTTTTAATTCTTCAATTGCTTCACCTAATATTTTTTGGTAAGTATCAAAACCAAGATCGTTTATAAATCCACTTTGTTCGCCACCTAATAAATCACCTGCCCCACGAATTTCTAAATCTTTCATAGCAATATGAATTCCACTTCCTAAATCAGAAAACAACTCTAATGCCTGAATTCTTTTTCTTGCATCATCTGTCATCATGTGGTATGGAGGAGTTATGAAATAACAGAAGGCTTTTTTATTTGATCTTCCAACCCGTCCTCTCATTTGATGTAAATCTGACAATCCAAAATTATTTGCATTATTAATAAAAATGGTGTTTGCGTTGGTAACGTCTAAGCCGCTTTCTACAATGGTGGTAGAAATCAGAACATCAAATTCATTGTTCATAAAGCTAAGCATTAAATTCTCTAGTTTTTTTCCCTCCATTTGACCATGACCAACTTTCATACTAGCGCTTGGAACCAATCGTTGTAAAAGGCCTGCAACCTCTTTGATGTTTTCAATTCTATTATGAATAAAAAAGACTTGTCCACCTCTAGATATCTCATAATGAATCGAATCACGAATGATTTCTTCACTAAAACGAATCACTTGTGAATCAATAGGATGTCTATTTGGTGGAGGAGTACTAATCACAGATAAGTCACGTGCAGCCATTAAACTGAATTGTAAAGTTCTTGGAATAGGAGTTGCTGTTAATGTGAGCGTATCTACATTTTCCTTTAAAGTTTTTAATTTATCTTTTACAGCTACACCAAACTTTTGTTCTTCATCAATAATGAGAAGACCTAAATCTTTGAATTCAATTTTTTTATTAGTCAGTTGATGCGTTCCAATAACAATATCAATTGACCCTTTATTAATACCTTCAATAACAGTATTTCTTTCTTTGGTTGTTCTAAAACGATTTAAGTAATCAATGCTGACAGGAAATTTTTCCAATCGTTTAGAAAACGTTTTATAATGTTGAAATGCTAAAATAGTAGTGGGAACTAGAATTGCTACTTGTTTTCCATTGTCAACAGCTTTAAATGCGGCTCTTATGGCAATTTCTGTTTTTCCAAAACCAACATCACCACACACTAAACGATCCATAGGTTGTTCTTTTTCCATATCAGCTTTTACATCCTGTGTAGCTGTAAACTGATCTGGAGTATCTTCATAGATAAAACTTGCTTCTAATTCATGTTGAATATGAGTGTCTGGTCCAAAAGTAAAGCCCTTTTGCATTTTTCGTTTTGCATACAATTGAATTAAGTCATAGGCAATTTCCTTAACTCTTTTTTTTGTTTTTTGCTTGATTTTTTTCCAAGCACCTGAACCTAGTTTATAAATTTTTGGTTTTTTCCCATCTTTCCCATTAAATTTAGATATTTTATGTAATGAGTGAATACTTACATATAAGATATCTCGATCCCCATAAATTAATTTGATGGCTTCTTGTTTTTTTTCTTCAACATCAATTTTTTGTAATCCTCCAAATTTGCCAATCCCATGATCCATATGGGTCACATAATCACCTATTTCTAGATTGTTGAGTTGTTTTAAGCTAATGGATTTTTTGTTTGCATATCCGTTTTTTAAACGGAACTTGTGGTAGCGTTCAAAAATTTGGTGATCGGTGTAGCAAGCTATTTTTTCTTCTAAATCAATAAATCCCTGATATAGGGGAAACACGATGGTTTGGTAGTGAACTTCTTTTTCACTATCACAAAAAATATCGTGAAAACGCTGTGCTTGTTCTTTATTGGCACAGAAAATATAATTCTTAAACCCCTCTTTATGTTGTTCATTCAAATTGTTAATTAATAAATCAAATTGCTTATTGAAAGAAGGTTGAGCTTTAATGGAAAATTTAATGACAGATTGATTGATTTGAGCATTATTTTTAAAACAAGCAAGAGTAAAATCATCCAATTGGGTTTTTATAAAATTACCATTACAGAACAGCTCCTCAGGTTTAGAATGACTCAGCTCTTTGGGAAGTTGATCAAATGCACTTTCTGCTTTAGAAAATAGGGTGTCTAATTTTCCAAGTAATAGATCTTTATTATTTGTAAATACAATGGTCTTGGAAGAGATATATTTTAGAAAACTCTCCCGTTTTTTATATTGGGTAAAATCAAAGTGTTTGTCTAATTTATTATGTTCAATATTAGACATGATACTTGCTTTTTTGAGTTTTTCTTCTGAAAGTTGTGTTGCTACGTCAAAAACTCTGATACTATCAATTTCATCACCAAAAAACTCAATACGAAAAGGTTTGTTATTCGAAAAAGAAAAGACATCTATAATTCCACCACGAACAGAAAAATCTCCAGGTTCAGTAACAAAATCAACACGACTGAAATTGTACTCAAACAAGACTTCATTAACAAAATCAAGTGATACTTTTTCATTTGTACGAAGGATTAATGTATGTTGTTTGAGTTCTTTTTTTGTCACCACTTTTTCGAAAAGGGCTTCTGGATATGTGACAATGATAGCAGGTTTTTTTTGAGAATTTAAACGATTTAAAACCTCAGATCGCAATAAAATATTTGCATTATCCGTTTTATCAATTTGATAGGGTCTCCTGTAAGAACTAGGATAGAATAATACATTTTTATCATTTATTAAATGTTCAAAATCATTAAGGTAATAAGCAGCTTCTTCTTTGTCATTAAATACGAGGAGATAGTTTTTTTTTGTTTTATTAAAGGTTTCTGAAATAACAAAAGACAATGAGGACCCTACCAAATTCGTTATTTGAAAATGGTTTTTATCTTGTTCTATTTCTTTTAAAACCTGCTTAACTTTAGCAGATTGTTGATACTGATTAACAATTTCTTGTTTACTCAACGAAACATTATTTTTTTGTAAAGATAATTCCTTCGTTATAAAAAAATAGTATTTTACTGAAATAGAACAATATTTTGAGTTATTAGTTGTTTTAAAACTAGTATGTTTGTATTTTCGGGTTACTAATTGCGAACCCTCCCCACCCCTATTTTTTTTACCTCCTTATTATTGGTTTTTTACAAAAAATTAATTTCTAAAAATCGTAAGTCTATACGAGTTTAAAATTTAAATAATTATGAAAAAAATAGTATTTTTAATTAATGTTTTTTTGTTTTCATGGCTGTCTAACGCCCAAAGTGAAGAAAGTAAGTGGGTTGTTGGATTAAGCTCATCTCTGTTAAGATTTGATAAAAATGAAAGAGATAGGATACAAGATGGGCATAATTTTCAATTCCCTAAAATTAATGTTGTTCGATATTTAACCGATGGCGTTAGTTTTGATGCATCAATAACTCTGGGGGTAGTTGGCATAGATCCGATTGTTCATAATCCATTTGATTATTTTTCATTAGATGGTACTCTTCGATATGATTTTAATTTATCGGATGATAATTTTGTTCCTTATGTAGGTCTTGGAGGAGGCTTAATTAATGCACCAAGCACCATTCAAAATTCTAAAACTTCAGGAACTTTAAACCTTACTTTTGGAAGTACTTTATGGATTTCAAACCATTTGGGAGTCAATGCCCAAAGCACTTATAAAAATCCTTTACAACAAGGTCAAGGTATTGTAAATCATATACAAATATCAGTTGGTGTAGTATATAGTTTTTCTCCAAGATATTTTAGGTCAAGATCGTGGAGGGTTAGAAGAGTTAGGTATTAGATACATCAACCTCAAGATTGTTTGGGATGTAAATTTTATTCTTATTAGGAATAGTGATTCACTTTTTTTTCACTAAGGAAATTTTTCACACTTAGTTAATAAATACACTTTTAATACGAATCTATCTCATGAGAATGAAATATTACAAAAGATGAAAAATAATAGCTGCTGATTTTAATTTATAAAAAAATTAAAAAAATGTATACCGTACTCCTATAAAACCTCGAATTCCTTGATTTGAAGCATATACATAACTAGGGTCAAAAATTAGAGCATTCGGGTTGTTTGGAGTAGGGATAGCTTGCCCGCTTGAATCAAAATCTACCTGAGTATTAAAAGGATCAAATGATCTTGCAATACTAGTAGCCGATGGAGTAAAATTTAAAAGGTTTTTTACTCCAGCATACAATTCCCAATGGCTTCCAAATTTTTTTGTGATTTGAACGTTTTGAATACTAAACCAAGGTGAATTTTCGGGTCTTGGATCGCTATCGCTAAGTCTTGGAAGTTTCATGGGACTATAAATGTTTCCAGTATAGTCAATCTTAATCCCATTGTGTTTAAACCGATATGAAATACTCCAAACACCACTAAAACTTTCAGTGAGTAATTGTCGTTTTTTAATACTATTTTCATAAATGGATACATCCATAAAGGTGGTCCCAATATTAATGGATAACCTATTTTGAAAAGTAATATCTGAATTTAATGAAATACCTTTAGAGATTGAGTATCCTTCTAAGTTTGCATATATGATTTTAGTAGGGTCAGTCTCATAGTCTGGTAAAATTCTATTCGTAAAATAAGTGAAAAAAGCACTAGCATCTAGGTTTATAAAAGCATTTTTAGTGGAGATTTTTTTCACATAATTAATATTTGTATTCCATGAGGTTTCAGGTGCAAGTTCACCTTCAAAAACAATTTCTCTGGCTCCAGTTAATGCCGCATGATCCTCCGTAAAAACATTGGCTACTCTAAATCCATTTCCAGCACTTATTCTTACAATATTAGATTTATTTCTTGAGCTCCATTTATAATTTACTCTTGGTGAAAAGATGTTTCCATGTATACTATTGTTGTCCCATCGAACGCCTAAAAGTAATTTTTTTCGATCACTTAAGCTTATTTCATCTTGCGCAAAAATACCGGGCAAATGAATTATCGATGGACTATTATCAAAACCATTTTCATTTAAAGTTGCAAATGTATTATCATCATAAAAAGTATAACGATAGGCTGCACCCAATAATAAATCGTGTTTTTCACCTAATTGTTTATTGTAAATTAACTGACCAAAACCAATTAACTGTTCTGCATCATAAGAAGTTTCTCCATAGAAAGAATCTTGGTAATGTCCGTTTGCACTGAATTGAAAACGAATATTTTCAGAAGTTGGCAATTCGTAGGTTCCAAAAGTTTCCCATCGATTCGTATAAATACTTTCTCCGTATACTTGATTGGTTCCTCTAAAACTTTTGTTCCAATTAGTTTCACCCCCCCAACGATCTTCATATACATATCGGAAAGCTAAGGAAAATTTTTTATTGTTTTCACGTTCGAAATTGAACTTATTAAAAATTGATATTCTATGTTGTAATGTTAAATCTGTAAAACCATCACCATTATTATCGATAATATTTTGATAGTTGAAATAGTTTATACCCATCAACCCCTCTGTTTTTTCAGAAACCTTGTAGGTGATACCAATGTCGGTATTAATTTCTCCCCAAGAGCTAGAAAAACTATCTGCAAATAATACAGGAGAGTTTAATGTTTTCTTTGTGATAATATTTATAATTCCACCCACAGCCTCAGATCCATATAAGGTTGATGCAGGTCCTTTAACAATTTCAACTCGGTCAATTAAAGCTTGAGGGATGCCAGTTAATCCATACACCGTAGAGAGACCGCTTACAATAGGCATTCCATCAATCAAAACAAATGTATAAGGGCCTTCCAGTCCATTGATATGAATATCACCAGTATTACATACATTACAGTTTAATTGAGGACGAACACCATTTACATTTTGTAAGGATTCAAAAATAGAAGGTGTTGGGTTTTTCTTAAAAAAGGCTTTGCTATAGACCTCTACAGGAACTGGACTTGCAGATTTTGAGACAGGTCTTAGGGTTCCAGACACAACTATTTCATCCAAAGAATTATCAGGTTTTAATGAAAAATCACGACTTATATTCGTGTTATTTTTGAAGGTGATTTTTATTGATTTTGTTTTGTAGCCTAAGCTACTTATGACTAACGTATAAGTGCCTCTTGGAATATTTTTAATTTCATAAAACCCTTCGTCATTAGACATGTTTCCAATTTGTGTTTTTTTTAGATAGACATTGACATAAGATAAGCCCTTATCGTTATCATCATATATGTTACCAGACAAACTGTTTGTTTGAGAATAACAACAAATAGAACTTGTTACGAGGAAGAGTTTTAATACGGCAACTGTTTTTTTTATAAACATGTTCTCCTTTTTTTGGCAAAAATAAATAATTTTTTAGTCTACACTAAAAAATATTTTTTAAAAATAAAAAAAGTATATATTTGTGATATAATTTTTATCAATGTTTACACTTTCAGAAGAGAATTATTTAAAAGCAATTTATCATTTGGAGAATATTTCTGGAAAAGGAATTAGCACGAATGCTATTGCTAAAAAACTCGATACAAAAGCTTCTTCTGTGACAGATATGATTAAGAAGTTAGCAGAAAAGGAGTTACTGATTTATAAAAAATATCAAGGGGTAACACTAACCAATATTGGGAAAAAAGCTGCGACAGGAATAGTCAGAAAACATCGTCTTTGGGAGGTGTTTTTGGTAGATAAACTTAACTTTTCCTGGGATGAAGTTCATGATGTCGCAGAACAATTAGAGCATATCAAGTCATCTAAATTAATTAATGAATTAGATCTTTTTTTAGGGTACCCTAAAATGGATCCACATGGAGATCCTATACCAGATAAAGAGGGTAATTTTCAGAAAATTGAAAAAAGATTACTTTCTTCATTAGAGGTCAATCAGTTTGGAATATGTGTAGGGGTCAATGACTCTTCTTCCGAATTTTTAAAATATTTAGACAAATATAAAATTTCTTTGGGTCAACCTATTAAAGTTCTTTCCAAAGAACCTTTTGACGAATCCATAAGGATTTTAATTAATAATAAAGAAATTTCTATTTCACATAAAATATCTAATAATATATATATTCAATCGTAAATGATCACTTTTGACCAATTAGTAGCCTTTGGAAAAGAACACCCCATTATGGCTGCATTCTATGCATCATTGTTTACTTGGGGATTGACTGCTTTAGGAGCTAGTCTTGTCTTCTTTTTTAAAAAAATGAATAGAGCTGTTCTCGATGGAATGTTAGGTTTTACGGGAGGAGTTATGGTGGCAGCAAGCTTTTGGAGTTTATTATCTCCAGCAATTGACAACAGCCCTGGAGAAGGCTTCGTAAAAGTATTTCCATCGGCTATTGGTTTTGCTTTAGGGGCTTTGGCGTTATTTGGGATGGATAAAATACTGCCTCACTTACATATTAACTTTAAGGAGTCGGAAGCTGAAGGTGTAAAAACAGGTTGGCATAAAACAACTTTGTTAGTATTGGCAATTACCTTACATAATATTCCTGAAGGCTTGGCAGTAGGAGTTTTATTTGGAGCTGCTTCCACATTAATTGGTGCAGAACAAACCGAAATGATTATTGCGGCAATTTCTTTATCAATTGGCATAGGAATTCAGAATTTTCCTGAAGGGTTTGCGGTCGCTATGCCACTAAGAAGACAAGGCGCTAGTAGACTTAAGAGTTTTTGGTACGGACAATTATCTGCCATTGTAGAACCTGTAGCAGCTGTCTTAGGAGCAGTTGCGGTTTCTTTCTTTACTCCAATCTTGCCTTACGCTTTAGCTTTTGCTGCTGGAGCAATGATTTTTGTGGTCGTAGAGGAAGTGATTCCAGAAACACAAAGAGACAACTATACAGATATTGCTACCTTAGGTTTTATAGGAGGTTTTATTGTGATGATGTCTTTAGATGTTGGACTCGGATAAAAGCAATCATAATTTACTTGCAAGGCAACTAAATTCTCTTTGGCTTTTTGTATTTTGCAATAAACTATTTTTGTGCAACAAGACTCTACTTTTCAAATTTATAATGCATCAGCGGGTAGTGGAAAGACTTTTACTCTGGTAAAAGAATACTTAAAAATTATTCTAACAACAGATGATATTTTTACGTTCCAAAAAATTTTAGCCATTACATTTACGAACAAAGCTGCTGCAGAAATGAAACAGCGTGTTTTGACCAGTTTAAAAGAGTTCTCAGAAGGAAAAGAATCTCCTCTTCTGAGGATTCTCATAAAAGAAACAGCACTGGAACTAAAAATTATTCAAAAAAAAAGTGAAAAAATTTTACAAGTAATTCTTCAAAATTATGCAGCTTTTCATATAACTACTATAGATAGTTTTACCTATAAAATCATTAAAAGTTTTGCGTTTGATTTAGGATTGAGTCAGAATTTTGATGTCGAAATGAATGCTAATGAACTTCTGGATCAAGCGGTAGAAGTTCTCCTTTCAAGAATTGGAACCGATAAAGAATTAACAGATGTTTTAATTGAGTACTCACTTAGCAAAGCGGAAGAAGATAAATCATGGGATATATCAAATGATTTGTCAGAGTTTTCAAAAATTCTACTAAATGAAGAGGATATAACTCATTTTAGAAACCTAAGTGAAACATCTCTACAAGATTTTAAAAAATTACAAAAAAAGCTTTTAGTTCATAAAAAGGATGTGATTACAAAGATGAAATCTATTGGAGAAAAAGGATTAGAAATGATGCAAAACAACCATCTAGAATTTGGATATTTTTATAAGTCAATGCTCCCAAATCACTTTTTATCACTTAGCATAAATCCTCAAATTACAAAGTTTTTTGAACAAAGTACACTTAAAAAAAGAATCCAGGAAAAACAATTGTATACCAAATCAAAATCTGAAAAAATTAAATCTTCTATAGAAGAAATTTTGCCAGAGCTTATAAGATTATACAACGATTCAGAACTTCTATATCAACAACGATTAAAAAATAAATTGGTTTTAGAAAGTATTATTCCATTAGCGGTATTAAATAATATTAATCAAGAATTAACAGCGATAAAAGAAGATAATAATATTCGTTTAAACGCAGAATTTAATCAATTGATTTCAGATAATATTCAAGGTCAACCAGCTCCCTTCATATATGAAAGAATCGGTCATAAGTTTATGCATTATTTTATTGATGAAATGCAAGATACCTCTGTCTTACAATGGCAAAATTTAATTCCATTAATCGATAACTCCTTAGCACAAGAAAATACAAGTTTACTTCTCGTAGGAGATGGAAAACAGGCCATTTACAGATGGCGAGGAGGAAAGGCAGAGCAGTTCATAGCATTAGGGTCACAACAACAAGAATCTAAAAATCCTTTTTTAATTGAAAAAAAGGTGAATGAATTAAATGTAAACTATAGAAGCTATAGTGAAATAATACGCTTTAATAATTCTTTTTTTAAACATACTTCTAAGTTTTTAAGAAACCCGTCTTACTCTAATTTATTTTTAAAGAATTCGTATCAAGAAGAAAATGAACAAAAAGGAGGTTATGTTTCTGTTTCATTTATGGAAAAACTGGATGACAAGGAAGAGGATCGTCTGAAATATGCCAAGAAAGTTTTTCAAACAATTCAACAATTAGACCCCAAGACTTCTTTAGGATCAGTTTGTGTTTTGGTGAGAAAGCGAACTGAAGGAGTTGTTGTTGCTAATTATTTATCTGAAAACAATGTTGCTATTGTCTCTTCAGAAACCTTGCTACTTAGCAATAATGAAAAAGTGAATTTCATCATTAATTTTTTAAAATTCACATTACAATCAAACGACAAAGAAAGTTTGTTAGAAATGTTAAATTTCCTTCATAAACATCTTCAAATATCTGTTGATAAGCATACTTTTTTTAGTGACCATATTCAACTTGAGCTACCAGATTTTTTAGAATCATTAAAAAAATATGATTGTTATCTAGATTTGTTTGTCTATCATCAATTACCTTTTTATGAAAAAACAGAACAAATTATTAGAGCTTTTCAATTACAAGATACAACGGATGCCTATGTTCAGTTTTTTCTAGATGAGGTGATAATTCAACAACAAAAAGAATCTAGTGTTCAAGATTTTTTAGAGGTTTGGGGGCGTAAAAAAGAGACCTTAAGTATAGTTACTACCGAAAATCCTAATGCAGTCAAAATTATGACTGTTCATAAGTCTAAGGGGCTAGAATTCCCAATCGTAATTTTTCCTTGTGATTTGAATATTTATAAACAGGTAAAACCAAAAGCATGGTTAGAAAATGAGTTTGATAATTTTCCGAAAACCATGGTCTCATTTATTACAGAACTCCAATATATAGAGAAAGGAAAAGAACTATTTGAAAAAAGAAGAACAGAACTAGAATTGGACAATTTTAATCTTTTATATGTCGCTTTAACTAGAGCTGTTGAACAGTTATATATCATTACAGAAAAAAGATTAAATAAGGAAGGACTAGAGAATTGTAAATACTATTCTGGAATATTCATTTCTTTTTTGAAAGAAAACCAACAGTGGGATAAAGACAAAAATGACTACACTTTTGGATCTCCAAAAAAGATAGTAAACAGTGAGCAAGAAATGTTGAGTCAAATTCAAGAGACCTTTATAAGTGTACCATGGAAAGACCATCAAATAAGTGTATTGGCGAATTCTTCGAAGTTTTGGGGATCATCAAGGGGAAAAGCAAAAAAGTATGGGATTTTTATTCATAAAATTTTATCAGAAATCATTATTACTGAGGATATTAATGAAGTTATAGAAAAGTATTTCTTGCTCGGCGAGATCAACACAGATGAAAAAAAGCATCTTCAAAAGACGCTCCAAAAAATTATTTCCCATCCAAAATTAAAAAAATACTATTCAGAAGATATTACTGTTTTTAATGAAAGAGAAATTGTTTACAATCATGAAATTATAATTCCAGATAGATTGGTTTTTCATAAAAACAAAAATGTTTCTATTATTGATTACAAAACAGGGGTTTCCAAAAAAGAACACTATCTTCAGATAGAAAATTATGCAAGAATTTTACAATCATTAGACTATTCAATTCAAAAAAAAGTTCTAGTTTACATCAATGAAACCATGACAATAGAGGAATTTTAAAGTATTTTTACATTTTCATAACGAACCAAAATTTTACACAGATAAATATGTACGGAGTAATCAAAGACTATTTACATAAAGAAATAGAAGAAATAAAAGAAGCTGGGTTATACAAATCAGAACGAATTATAACCTCTTCACAAGACGCAGTTATTAAAATTTCAACAGGAGAAGAAGTCATTAACTTTTGTTCAAATAACTATTTGGGGCTCTCAAATCATCCCGAGGTTATTCAAGCAGCAAAAGATACTATGGATACGCACGGATTTGGGATGTCCTCAGTAAGGTTCATATGCGGTACTCAAGATATTCATAAAGATTTGGAAGCAAAAATTGCAGAATTTTATCAAACAGATGATACTATTTTATATGCAGCTGCTTTTGATGCAAATGGTGGAGTTTTTGAACCCTTATTATCTCAAGAAGATGCAATTATTTCGGACAGTTTGAATCATGCTTCTATTATTGATGGGGTTCGTCTGTGTAAGGCTGCTAGATATCGTTATGAAAATAATAATATGAAAGCATTAGAAGAACAATTAATTTTAGCGACACAAAACCAACACCGTTTTAAAATTATTGTTACTGATGGAGTTTTTTCAATGGATGGAATTGTTGCTAAATTGGATAAAATCTGTGATTTGGCCGAAAAATATGATGCCTTGGTGATGATTGATGAATGTCATGCCGCCGGATTTATTGGAGCCACCGGTCGAGGAACACTCGAATTAAAAAATGTTTTAGGAAGGGTTGATATTATAACGGGAACTCTAGGAAAAGCATTAGGAGGTGCTATGGGAGGCTATACCACAGGGAAAAAGGAAATTATTGAAATATTACGTCAAAGATCCAGACCGTATTTATTTTCAAATTCATTAGCTCCTGCTATTGTTGGGGCTTCTTTAAAGGTATTTGACATCTTATTAAACGATACTTCTCTAAGAGACAGACTGGAATCCAATACCAATTACTTTAGAAGTGAAATGGAAAAAGCGGGTTTTGATTTAGTGGGTGCAGATGCAGCAATCGTTCCAATAATGTTATACGATGCAAAATTATCTCAAGTAATGGCAAATAAACTTCTTGAGGAGGGAATTTATGTAATTGGGTTCTTTTTTCCGGTAGTTCCAAAAGGAAAAGCAAGAATACGAGTGCAATTATCTGCAGCACACTCAAAAAAACATTTAGACAAAGCAATCTCGTCATTTATCAAAATAGGGAAGCAATTGCAAGTCATATAAGTAGTTAAAACTTGTATTTACGCTAACTTTTTGTAGATTTGTCTTTGCAGAGAGGAACTAACAAGTTATTTTTGCGTAAAATTACAGAATAAAATAAATTTAAATTTTTAATAATGAAACGATTAAAATTAGCCTTATTGGCTTTCTTTGCTATAGTAATGCTTGGCAATGTAAACGCTCAAGATTCCAATAACCCATGGGCAATTAGTGTAGGAATTAATGTTGTTGATACTTACGAAGTTGGAGGTGAAGGAACAAAGTATTTTGAAGATTTTTTATATCCAGGTGATTGGAACTTCTTAAATTCAATTTCTAGGCTAAGCGCTGAGAGATATTTAGGTAATGGTTTTACAGCTCAATTGGCTGGTTCTATGAATAGAATTACACAAATTAATGAGTCCAACGATGCTGATTTAATATATTATTCTGCAGATGCCAATGTTAAATACGACCTAGATGGTTTAGTAGATAAGATATTTGGTGGCACAACCCAATACTTTAATCCATTTCTTTATGTAGGTGGTGGTTATGTATTTCTAGGAGAGGAATCAGAAGCATTGCTAAATTACGGATGGGGAGCTAATTTTTGGTTCACTGAAACCGTTGGACTTGTTTATCAAGGAGGAACGAAGCAAAAATTTTCTGACAATATTCCAACCCATTTCCAACATTCACTAGGATTGGTGATTAAATTTGGAGGAGTAGACACAGATGGAGATGGAATTTATGACAAAAATGATGCTTGTCCTGAAGTTGCTGGATTACCAGAATTTAATGGTTGTCCTGATTCTGATGGAGATGGTATCATCGATGGAGAAGACGCTTGTCCAAATGTAGCAGGTTTAGCGACTTTAAATGGTTGTCCTGATGCAGATGCAGATGGCATTGCTGACAAAGATGATATGTGTCCAAACGACAAAGGAACAAAAGAAAACAATGGTTGTCCTGATTCAGACGGAGATGGGATTGTAGATAAAGACGATAAATGTGCTAATAAAGTGGGGCCTAAAGCGAATGGAGGATGCCCATGGCCAGATACAGATGGAGATGGGGTTTTAGATAAAGATGATGATTGTAAAAATGTTGTTGGTCCTGCATCTAATAAAGGATGTCCAGAACCAGTGATTACAGAAGTTGCTCACAAAAAACTAGGGGAGTTTGCTAAAACTATTCTATTCAACTCAGGGAGAGCTTCTTTCAAAACTCCTTATGCTGAAAAATTAGATGGAATTGTAATCATTATGCAAGAATTTCCCAAAGCTACTTTTTTAATTGAAGGTCATACTGATAGTACGGGTAGTAATTCACTAAATCAAAAATTATCTGACAAAAGAGCTTCAGCTGTTAAAAACTATTTAGTTAAAAATGGAGTAGATGTTTCTAGATTAGATTCTAAAGGTTTTGGAGAATCCAATCCAATTGATACTAATAAAACAAGAGCTGGTAGAGCCAATAATAGAAGGGTTGAAATTAAAGTTACTAATAAGTAATATTCAATTATAAATTATGTAAAAGTCCCATCATATGATGGGACTTTTTTTTTGAATGTTTTTTCTAAATAATAAATAAAAAAACTTTTCAATTTAAGTCAAATAAATTACCTTTGCGGCCTAAATAAGAGATGTTTTTTATATCTATATAAAAATTAATTTAAAGAAAGAATAATGTCTACAATAACAGGTAAAGTTTCTCAAATTATCGGCCCAGTAATTGATGTTGAATTTGATACAGAATCAGCGGAACTTCCAAAGATTTATGATTCATTAGAAATAAGAAAAGCGGATGGTTCTATTTTAGTTTTAGAAGTTCAACAACATATTGGAGAAGATACAGTTCGTACGATCTCGATGGATGCCACTGATGGTCTTCTTAGAGGACAGGAGGTTGTTGCTACTGGTAGTCCAATCCAAATGCCTATTGGTGGAGAGATTTACGGAAGACTTTTCAATGTAACTGGAGATGCTATTGATGGATTAGGAGACCTCCCTAAGCAAGGAAAAGATGGGTTGCCAATTCACAGAGCTGCACCTAAATTTGAGGATTTATCTACTTCTACAGAAGTCTTATTTACAGGAATTAAAGTTATTGATCTAATTGAACCCTATGCAAAAGGAGGTAAGATTGGATTATTTGGTGGAGCTGGTGTTGGAAAAACGGTATTAATTCAAGAGCTAATTAATAATATTGCCAAAGGACATGGAGGGCTTTCTGTATTTGCTGGAGTTGGAGAGAGAACTCGTGAAGGAAATGACTTACTAAGAGAAATGTTAGAATCAGGAATTATCAAATATGGTGACGATTTTATGCACTCTATGGAAGAAGGTGGATGGGATCTATCTAAAGTTGATAAAGCTGGAATGAAAGACTCCAAAGCAACTTTTGTATTCGGACAAATGAATGAACCTCCTGGAGCACGTGCTAGAGTTGCACTATCAGGACTAACCATTGCTGAATATTTTCGTGATGGTGCTGGAGAAGCTCAAGGAAAAGATGTCTTATTTTTTGTGGATAATATTTTCCGTTTTACACAAGCGGGTTCTGAAGTATCAGCACTTCTAGGACGTATGCCATCAGCAGTAGGATACCAACCAACGCTTGCTACTGAAATGGGAGCAATGCAAGAACGTATTACATCAACAAAAAAAGGATCTATTACTTCTGTTCAGGCGGTATATGTTCCTGCAGATGATTTAACAGATCCTGCACCAGCAACTACATTTGCTCACCTAGATGCAACGACAGTATTATCTCGTAAGATAGCAGAGTTAGGAATTTATCCAGCAGTGGATCCTTTAGATTCTACTTCTAGAATTTTAACTCCTGAAATTTTAGGAGATGAACATTACAATTGCGCACAAAGAGTAAAAGAGTTATTGCAACGTTATAAAGAATTACAGGATATTATTGCCATTTTAGGAATGGAAGAATTATCTGAAGAAGATAAATTAGCAGTATCCAGAGCAAGACGTGTGCAACGTTTCTTATCTCAACCTTTTCATGTTGCTGAGCAATTTACTGGGATTCCAGGTGTTTTGGTAGATATCAAAGAAACTATTAAAGGATTTAACATGATTATGGACGGTGAATTAGATCATTTACCTGAAGCAGCTTTTAACCTTAAAGGAACTATTGAAGAAGCCATTGAAGCTGGAGAGAAAATGTTAGCAGAAGCATAATTAAAATAAATAAATATGCACTTAGAAGTTGTATCACCAGAAGCTATTTTATTCTCATCTAATGTAGATTCTATAACCGTACCAGGTACTGTTGGAGAGTTTCAAATGTTAAATAATCACGCAGCAATAGTTTCCACATTAAAAGAAGGAACAATCAAGATTCATGTTCATACTCAAGAACAGCTTGAATTAGATGCCTTACATGCTAAAATAATTCGTCATACTGATGATAAAATTCTAAGCATAGAAATCCAATCGGGAACTGTTGAAATGAAAGATAATAAAGCGATTATTTTAGTCGATTGATACTCCTTACTCTATATGTAACCACTAAAAAAGCATCTCAATATTGAGATGCTTTTTTAGTGGTTTTAAAGACAGCTTTCTAGTTACCAGTAACTTTAACATTATCTACTTGAAAGGTAGTGGTTATTCCTCCGTCTGCTCCTACATATCTAAAGGCAACATGAACCTTCCCTGATAAACAAGAAATATTGATAGAACCAGAATTTGTATAAACATTATTATATCCAGACGAAGGCCCTTGAGATAAAGCTGCATCTATTTTTAACCATGTCGCCGAGGTTACATCGCCGGTAAAATCATTAGAAATATAAGTTGATAATGGAGCCCCATTGTCATAACCTGTTTTTGTATCGAAAGTTAATTCTTCATCAGTAGTATTATCTAAGTCAATTTCAGGGGTGACAAGCCATACCTCTAAGGGAGATTCATCACTGTTGTATGCAGATATTTGAACATATCTGTTTCCCCCATAACTTCTAGAGCTAAATAAAGTAGTTCCTCCGTTCACATTCACATTGGTCCAGCCAGCATTTATAATACCATTATCCGATGTAATGGTTTCGAAATCTTCATCTAGTAAGACAGTATTACCGCCAACGTTACCAACGCCACAATCCAAGACAGGAGGGTCACAACGTTCAGTATCATTAAATTCTATATCAGAAGGGGTATTTATAATGGCAACAATTATTTCAGCAAAATAATCTTTGGTTAAAACCGCTTTCATTGAGCCCTTACCCGAAGGAACAACATTCGATTTAAAACTTGCAAAAGTACTCGTTTGAAGCTGAACAGTTTTTTCGGTATCACATTCAAAAACAGTCCGTAAACCATCGTATTCATCTTCTGGTTCTCCTGCAAATGTCTTGTTCAAATCAGACTTCAACATTTGTGCAGAAGATAATTGAATCATTGTATTGATATGAGCTTCAGTTAGCTCTCCAAGTGCAATATTGGTGGGAATAATTTCTGAAACAGTAGCTGATCTGAAAAGATGGTCTTGAATGGATGTTGAAGGAATATCATCAACTTGGTCCCCATCTAAAGTACCCAATATATATTTTCCAAGAACATTATTTGTTGGATTGATATAATTACTACTTTCTCCATCATCATAAGTAACTGTTAATCCGTCTAACTTTATATATATTTTTCTACCAATATCGTAGGTTTCACTTAAGGATGTTTTATTTAGGATAATTTCTATACCAGCGGTAGGGTTTTCAGCCTTGTCTTGAATAATCAGTTTTTTATAAAAATTTCCCGCTGCATCACTAGAAACAACATAGCCTTCAGCATAGGTAGGGTTATTTTCATTTACATCAAAAGTATATATAAGATCTCCATTTGAATTGAATTGTTGCTGTAAAGCTGTTTGTATCGCTGTAATACTTGAATTAGCCATTATATTAGGCTCTTCCACAGTAATGTCAGGAACAGCAAAGTCTCCATCTTCAACACAAGAGGTTATTGTGAGGGCAATCATTAAAAATGATACAATGCCATAAAATTTAGTTGTTTTCATAATTATATATTAGTTAGTTTTTTATTTTTTTAGAATCTATAGTTAACATTTAAAAAGTAGGTAG
>CATISV010000010.1 GCA_949541125.1 Flavobacterium sp. SCGC AAA160-P02 | reverse complement strand
GTTAAAGATGATCTTCAAATTTCAGTATATCCAAACCCTGCAACAGACATCATAACCATAAATGCTCCCTCAAGAATCATTGGCATAAGAGCTGTTAATCTTTTAGGTCAGATAACGATGATTCAGGATGGATTTTCAAATACTTTAGATATTTCTAAATTAACCTCAGGGGTATATATTCTTAAGATTATTCAAGAAAATGGGGTTGTTTCCTCAAAGCGATTTATAAGAGAATAATCCATATAAATTTTTAATTTTTTAAAGTGATGGGTTTGTAAATACAAACCCATCTTAATAACCCAAACAAAAACCATAACCATATGAAAAAATTAGTAATACTTGTTTTATTTTTAAGTTTTTCTTTGAATAGCTATGCTCAAAAGACACCAACATATGTTATTAAAAGAGCTACATTAGCCTCAGAATCCATAAGTAGTAAAATGAGTTTTAATGAAACTCAAAAAAAAGATCTTTACACAATTCTGTTAGATAAGTATGATTCAAATAGAAAAAGTATTAAAGGGAAAGGACTATCACAAGAAGAAAGACAAAAAATTTATAAAGCGTCTTTTAATGAAACTAAAAAATATCTTTCAGAGAAATTTTCTATGAAAGACGTTAATATGATTAACAAGCTTCATAGAGAGTGGCAGAAAAACAACAAAAAATAATCGCACCTAATCGTTAAATGAAGTATTGTATAAACAGGTTAAAGCTCTATAGAGTTAACCTGTTTTTTAAGTGATGAAGTTTTATATTACATTTTTTTTAGTAGTTGTAGGATTAATTCCTACCCTTAGGAGTCAAACAGACCCCTATACCATGGTTGAAAGAATGGGTAGAGGAGTTAACCTAGGGAATACTTTTAGTGCACCTGTTGAAGGGAATTGGGCTCCTGTAGTTTACGAACAATATTTTATCGATGTCAAAGAGGCTGGTTTTACCAATGTAAGAATTCCAATAGATTTCTATGGAAATCGCACAAGTGGTAGTACTTCAAGCTATTCATCAGCTGCTGGAACATCATCAAGTTATACAGGGAATACTTCCGATTATATTGTTGATGAGCAATATTTAGACAGAATTGAAGAGGTGATTAATTGGTCTTTGAATCAAGATTTAGTAACCATTATCGATTTTCATGGAGCTGAGTTAAAATCTCAGTTTTTATATACTTTCTCAAATTCAAACTCGCAATATACAGATCCAACCTCAGCAAAAAGAGCTGCCGATCTAGATAAATTCAAAGCAATATGGTTGGCCATTGCAAACCGATTTAAAAATTATTCAGACAACCTATTGTTTGAAATCGTTAACGAACCATACTTTGAAATTAATGCCACAGAAATGGACGCCTTAAATTCTATGATTATCGCAGCCATTAGAAGTACAGGAGATAATAATACAATGCGTAATATAATCATTACAGGAGGGGGTGTAAATTCATTTAACGCTCCCCAACAGATAAGTGATGCTGTTATTAGTAGTGATGATTATTTAATTGCTTCTTTTCATTACTATCAACCTTTTAGCTTTACCAGCTCCTCAACAGCGAACTATAATGATTTTAATTGGGGAACCAATGCCGATAAAAATTCAGTTGATGGTCATTTTGATACCATGGAAGATTGGTCAAATTCTAAAAATATTCCTGTTACATTAGGAGAATTTGGTGCAGATAATGAAAATGGCTTGAATTATAACACAGGCGTTTATGGAGAATATGGTGGCCCCGATAATGCTGATAGAATAGAATATCACAGATATATTGCAGAGCAGTCAATTAATCGAGGATTTTCTTTTTCTGCTTGGGATGCTGGAAATAAATCTAATAAAACAATTCATTTGAGAACCGATAATCCGTCAACAAATAATGTGATAGGAGGTACCTGGGTAACAGAGGTTCGTGATGCTCTATTGAGCTCAGGATCATGGCCACTTTGTTATGGATCAACTGAAAACATTCTTATTTTAAATCCAGAATTCGAATGTGGTTTTGATACGTATTGGAGTTTTATTGTTTCAGGAAATGCAGAGGCTTCTTTTACTGATGCAACGACGGATTCCAGAAATGGTAGCTCAGGAGCAAAAATTATTGTTACCTCTCCAGATGCATACAATAAAGTAATCTTAAGTAATGTTGTTTACGAACAAGATCTTACAGATAAAAAAGTAACGATTAAGGTCTATGCTAAATCTTTGGCAGCAAGTGGTCAATCATTTAAAATAAGAGTAAAAGCAGTTGTTAACGGAACGAATTCTTATGTACCTTCACCAGAATTTATTCTAAATAATGAATACCCTACAACCCCTTTTGAATTTGAATATACAATTCTAGACAATACTGCTTCCATACAAATTCAAGTCCTGCTAGGAAATGATGAGGGAACGTACTTTTTAGATGACTTTGAAACTGTTATAGAAGACGCTGGAACACTTTCTACTATGATAGAACCTTTAGAAGAAAATGAAATAAGTGTATATCCAAATCCAACAAGCGATTTGTTGTATGTTAAGACTAAAAGTACTTCTAAAATATTGCTTACTATTTATGATATTCTAGGGAAAAGAATTTCTAAGCATGAGATATATAATTCTCAGCCTATACATCTTAGCTCATTAGAAAAAGGTGTTTATATTGCTGTTATTAAAAGTCAAGACATCGTCAAATCAGTAAAAATTCTTAAGAACAAATAAAGACTTCAGGTTAAATCAAACAAAAAAAACCTCCTGATGGAGGTTTTTTATAAATTACAATTATTGTTACTTTGGATCTTGATAGTTGTAATAGCCTTCAACAGGAATCATTAAATGATCATATCCAGTACCTTTAAACATAATGTATGGAGCTCCTGTGTTAAAATTAGTTGTTTGACCCTCTAGAGAAGCTGGGTCTTTAGGAAATAGCATCAAGTGTGCCCCTGACTCAATCCATTGTCCTTCAGCAGCATCTTCTTTGTTAAATACTAGATGTTTTGTATTGTCCTCTCCCATGTCTCCATGAAGCATCCAAGCCCAACCATCAGAATCCATCTTAGGTGTTTTACCTCCCATATAAGCCATAGCCCATTGCATTGCAGGTCCATCTCCCACCATTGGCATAGCTTCATGTGGATCTTTCCAACCATTCTCAGGATCAGCCATTCCTCTCGGATTTGCTGCCATGGCAGTCCATCCATTAGTTCCTTCTCTAAGAATAGTTCCGTCTACATCAACTACGGTACAATTAGCGGCAATAAAAGATGGGGCAGCTGTACTGTATGCCCATATCTTCCATTCCGCAGAGGTATGTGGTCCTTCAGGCTCTCCATTAGTATTTGCCTCTGGAGAGGGAGCAGAATTATTATTACAGCTTACAAATAAAGCAGCAGATACAATAATTAATAAAATTTTTTTCATTTTAAAAAGAGTTAGATTATTAAGTTGTTTTTATAATTGTATTTCAAAGGATGTTTGTTATCCCAAGAGTTAATTTTTGAGAGTTTAATTCTTAAGATTAATCAAACTCTTTTGATAAGTCCGCGGAGTCATACCATTCCATATAATGAGAAATTTTCCCTTCTTCATTAAATTGAAATACCGCATACCATTTAAGTTTACTTTTCTTTCCAGTGTCTGCAAAATTTGAAACCCAAGTTCCATAAAGCCTTACGTTTCCATCGGGTAAATTTTCTTCATCTAGAGCAGCATAATATTGCGGATTTGTCAATGTTTTATTATCAAAATTAGTCATAAAACCACGAAATGCTTTTTCCCACTCAGATTTTGGAAGGGAGTCCATTCCAACCGCTGGAGGAGACCAAATAAAGTCATCGCTCAAAAACTTGTCTGAAAAGAAAGTTGTAGAGTCATTTTTCATAAAAGCCTCTAGCCATGCTTTTGTTGTTTCGGTGTTTTTATTAAAAAGACTCATTTTAGAGTTGTCTTGAGTTTGCTTGTTTTCTTGACAGCCTAAAACAAAAGCAGAAAGCATTAAAAAGAAAATTATTTTTTTCATAAGAAGTTGTTTTGTAGTTAGTTACGATAAAGATATAAAAATAAGGCTACTTGTAGTAGCCTTATTTTACTAGTAAGATTGGTAGTTTGAATTTGGTTGAAAAATTTTTAAGCCATTTGCACCCCCTTTTAAATAAGGAACCATTTTACCAATTACAGTATCTTCAGTTTGTCTCCATTTTAAATAGGTATTGTACTTGTCATAGCTTTCCCAATTTCCAATAATCCAAATGGTATTGCTTTCATCGTTTACAGTAAGTTCTAGAGAAATACACCCATCATAAGCTCTTGTTGTAGGAAGACCTCCGTCACTTTCTAGAATTTCCATTACTTTATCCATATGGCCTGACTTTACATTGATTCCAACGACAACAAGATTTTTAGGATATACAGCATCTAACATTCCACCAGCATCAAAGAAATCCCCTTGTGCATTGATTAAGCCATTATCATCAAAATCAAAGTACCAGTACCCTTTTAGATCTAATTCTTTTCCAGTAATTGAATGAACACCAGTCCAATTTCCATAGGTTCTAACGCTTCCATTTAAAACACCCAAAGAATCTGTACCAGGGAGCCATACTTGTGCATTGTATTTAATGTCATCAAAGGCATCATGATACCCTTTAACCATGGAAGTAAATCCTTCGTAGCCCATCATTTTAGCCCCATAGAATGGAGGCTCAGTTTCAATGTCTTTACTAATTAATTTTAGTTGTTCTTCGAAATTTTCTTCACCGTGTAGTGCAAAGAATTTTTTTGCTGTCTCTAAGTTTTTTGCATACTTTGGGTTTGAATCTGAGCAACTTACAAAGCATATTGTTATTGATATTATGAATAAAAGTTTTTTCATTTGGAATTGATTTTTAAATTTCCATAAAGATATGTTTTTTATAATTATCTACAAACCACAATAAATAATCAATCATGGTTACATAAGCATATTTTTTTTAATTTTTTTTAATATACTTAATGATGACTTTAAAAACAGATTTTATATTTTTACATTCTATTTAAAAATAAGATTATGAAACAGGTTTTTATCGCTTTGTTAATCTCATCAATAATCATTGGTTGTGGAAAAACTCAAAAACAAGAGGCCCCCTTAAAAACAACGCAAGAAACAGTAAAAACAAAAAAGGTTTCTACCGAGGAATCAAATGTGGTTGTTGATGCAAATGGCGTTGCTAATGTTTTGATACAATCGAATGATGGAATGAGATTTGATATTAGAAAAATTAAAGTCAAATCAGGTCAGAAAATAAGGTTGACACTCAAGCATACGGGTAAACTTGGTAAAAAAATTATGGGACATAACGTCGTCTTTTTGAGAAAAAATGTCAAGCTCTCTACTTTTGCGGTAAAAGCAATGGCAGCTAAAGACAATGACTATATACCTGAGGAAACCGAAGATGTTATAGCACACACAAAAATGATTGGAGGGGGAGAAACCACGAGTTTAGAATTTATCGCCCCTGATGCTGGTACCTACGACTATATTTGCAGTTTTCCAGGACACTATGGTCTTATGAAAGGAAAACTAATTGTAGAATAATTACAACAGTAATATAATTCTTGATTATGTAATTAATAAAAACCTTTTAATTTCCGTTTTATAAGGACCAAGACTTACCACCGGTAATTTCCTCCAGATTTCCGCAGTAATAATCCATAGGTATAGGATCATAGGCTAAAACGTTTTCACCAACAAATTTTGAGTTTTTATATGCATTTATCGTCATCCACTTTAACTGATTTAAAAATTCAGAACTGGTCATTTCAAGAATTTCTGGATCTACTTCTTGATCGTTATCAATTTCTTCTAAAAGCAAATGCTCGTCCAATAAATTTTTATATTCTTCAGCCTTTATATCTTCTATTCTTGAGGAAGAATCAGGGATTAGAATTGCGATAACTTTTTTGAAACCAGCCCTTGTTAATTCCTGGTCTTTATCCTCCAAAATTTCATGGATATATTTGTCAATAAATTGAGCTACATTTACTTCAGATGCTGAGGGAGTATTAACTGTTCTTGGTAAAAAAACATCAACGATATTTGTTACTACTGATTTTTCATCTGAAGTTAAGAAGCTTGGAGTCCAAGATTCTGAATCATTAGTACAACTCTGTAATAGACCAAAAATATTTGGTGTTATAGCTGTAAAACCTGCAGCTAGACCTATTTTTTTTAATGCATCTCTTCGTTTCATAATATTTGATCTATTTTAAGTCTCCTCATTAAATTTTTTTGCGGCATGATGCGCTGCCCTAGCAGTAAATGCCATATAGGTTAATGATGGGTTTTGACAACCTGAAGAAGTCATAAAAGCACCATCAGTAACGTATACATTTTTACATGCATGTATTTGATTGTATTTATTTAAAACGGATGTTTTAGGATCTCTTCCCATTCTTGCAGTTCCCATTTCATGAATTCCTAAACCCATTGCTTTTCCTCCATTATCATAGCCTTTTACATTTTTATATCCAGCAGCTTCAAGCATTATTTTTGCTTGTTGTTGCATGTCTTTTCTCATAGCAAATTCATTTTCACCAAAATCAGCATCAAAAGTTACGGTAGGCAAACCCCACTCATCTTTTTTATCCTCATCCAAATACATTCTGTTATTATGATCAGGTAAGGTCTCTCCAAAAGCCAAGAGGTTCATTTTCCACTGTCCGGGTTTTAAAATTTCCTCTACTAATTTTGGACCGTATTTTAATTCTGCTACCAGTTCAGAGGTATTTTTTCTACTTGCACCTCCCTGATATCCATAGCCACGTTTAAAATTTTTCATATTTGTCTTTCCTCCCAAATTTCTAAATCTTGGGATATAAATACCATTTGGTCTCCTTCCTTTCACGTACTTGTCCTCAAATCCTTCAACAATCGCTGACGCTCCAACATGAAAATGATGATCCATTATATTATGACCTAATTCTCCACTATCATTTCCTAAACCATTAGGAAACCTGTTAGATTTAGATTGTAACAATATAGAAGCTGATGCAATCGCAGATGCACACAAAAAGATAACCTTTGCATTAAATACCATGCTTTCTTTTGTTTCTGTATCGATCACACGAACACCCGTGGCCTTTTTTATAGAATCATCATACATAACCTCGTGGACAATAGAATTCGGTCTAAGTGTCATATTCCCAGTAGCTTCAGCTGCTGGCAATGTAGATGAATTACTGCTAAAATAGGCGCCATAAGGACAACCTCTCATACATCGACTTCTATATTGACAAGAAGTTCTTCCTATACCTTCTTTGGTGCCTTCAGTAATATGTGCTGCTCTTCCTATTGTTAGCACTCTGTCATCATCAAATTTTTCCGAAATTTTTGATTTTAAATGCTCTTCAACACAATTTAAATTCATTGGCTTTAATAATTTTTGATCAGGAAAATGTTTCATTCCTAAATTCTCTCCACTAACACCAATATATTCTTCAACCTTATCATACCAGGGCTCAATATCTTTATATCGTACCGGCCAATCAACGGCGATACCCTCTTTTTTATTAGCTTCAAAATCGAAATCACTTAAACGATAGCTTTGTCTCCCCCACATTAATGAACGTCCTCCAACATGGTACCCTCGAATCCAATCAAAACGTCTATCTTCGTTATAAGGATGCTTTGTATCGTCAACAAAAAAGTGTTCACAGGTAGGATCAGTTGTATACCCTGTTCTATGTTGTTTAGGTTTGCGATTAATTATTTCTTGTGAGGTTTTTCCTCCATTTGGAATATTCCAAGGATCAAGATGTGCGGTAGTATAATCCTCAATATGTTTCACCATCCTTCCTCTTTCTAGCACCAATGTTTTTAAGCCTTGCTCACAAAGCTCTTTTGCAGCCCAACCTCCTGAAATTCCTGTACCAACAACAATAGCATCGTATTGATAATTCTTTATTTTTGACTTATCTTTATTCATTGATGTGATATTTTAAGAGCAATTTATTATAATATTCAAAATTTTATATGCTTAAAATTAGAGACTTTATAATTCAATATTAATTAAATATTAATTAATTTGCAATTATATTATATTCAATATTTATTAATTCCTCTCCGAATAATCTTATGATAATCAAAACAAAATGAATCATACGTTTTTCCATAAGAAAACCTTTTTTTGGGGAATACTTTTTGTTTGTTTGTTTTTAAGCAGTTGTAAAAGAGTTGATACTAAAGAAATTTTAACGAAATCAGTAATGTCAAAAAAAGAAGACTTATTTTTTAAAATATCTCTAGCACAATGGTCATTACATAGGTATGTAAAGGATGAAAAAAAATCACCTTTTCATTTTGCTTCTCAGGCAAAAAAAATGGGTTTTGAAGCGGTAGAATATGTGAGTCAATTATATAAATTAGAGATTAAAAAACTGGGCTTTGATTCGGTCATTGATTCTTTAAATACAATTAGTAAATACGAGGAAATCAAAAATGTTTTAATTATGGTTGATGATGAAGGTGACTTGGCAGATCCTGATTTAGAAAAACGAAATAAAGCAGTCGAAAATCATAAACGTTGGGTAGATGCTGCTCAAAAATTAGGATGTCACTCTATTCGGGTAAACACTTTTGGAACAAATGACCCAGAGATATGGAAAACAACTGTGGTCGATGGGCTAAAAAAATTATCTGAATATGCCGCAAAAAAAAATATCAATATTCTCTGTGAAAATCATGGATGGTTATCCTCTGACCCAGATAAATTAATGGCCGCGATTAAGGATGTCAATATGGAAAATTGCGGTACATTACCAGACTTTGGAAATTGGTGTATTGAAAGGAAAGATAAAAATAAACGTTGGGGAGATTGTAAAAAAGAGTACCCTGATAAATACAAGGGGATAGAACTATTAATGCCTGCAGCAAAAGCTCTAAGTGCAAAGTCTTATGACTTCGACGATAAAGGAAATGAAACCTCTATTGATTATGTAAAAATGCTACGTATTGTAAAAGAATCGGGTTATAATGGTTATATAGGAATAGAATATGAAGGGGATAGATTAAGTGAAAGAGATGGAATCATGGCAACCAGAGATTTGTTATTAAATTCTGTAAAAAAAATAAATTAAGGGAATAATTAGTAATTATGAAAAAATCGGTTCAATTTCAATTATCATTCATGATGTTTCTCGAGTTTTTTATTTGGGGAGGATGGTTTGTTACTTTGGGAATATATTTGCCAAGCACACTAAAAGCAACCGGAGAAGAAATATTTATGGCATATTCAACACAGTGTTTGGGAGCAATTATTACACCTTTTATTATAGGGTTAATTGCAGATAGATATTTTAATGCTGAGAAAATCTTAGGAGTATTGCATCTTGTCGGAGCATTGCTCATGTATTTAATGTCTCAAGCAACGGAGTTTTCTGTTTTTTATCCCTATGTTTTATGTTATATGATAGCGTATATGCCTACATTGGCTTTGGTAAATTCAGTATCATTTAACCAAATGAAAGATCCATCAAAGGAATTTCCTAGAATAAGAGTTTGGGGTACAATAGGATGGATTATTGTAGGCCTTGTCTTTATCAGCTTGATTTTTAATTGGGATTCAGCAGAGAATGTAGCAAAAGGAGCCTTAAAAAACACATTTGTAATGACAGCTATTGCTTCTGCAATATTAGGATTATTTAGTTTTACACTTCCTAAAACACCTCCAAATACCTCAAAAGATGAAAAGGTAATGATTTCCAATATTTTAGGATTAGATGCTTTGAAATTATTAAAAGATAGAAACTTTTTGATATTCTTTATTTCTTCTTTTTTAATTTCTGTTCCATTGGCATTTTATTATCAACATGCCGGTCAGTTTTTAGGAGAAATTGATGCCTATGTTGATATTTTTAGCACTAAAATTGGTCCTGCCGGAATAATGACACTTGGACAAATTTCAGAAATTGGATTTATGTTCTTACTCCCATTTTTATTTAAAAAATACGGATTTAAGAAAACCATACTTTTTGGAATGTTAGCCTGGATAATTCGTTATTTATTGTTTGCTTATGGTAATAATGGTGATTTATTTTTTATGTTGCTTTTAGGAATTACCTTACACGGAATTTGTTATGATTTCTTTTTTGTTTCAGGACAAATCTATACCGATTCTAAAGCGGGTGAAAAAGTAAAAAGTGCTGCACAAGGACTCATTACATTAGCAACTTATGGTTTTGGAATGTTATTTGGATTTTGGGTTGCAGGGAAAATTGTAGATCAAAATTTAATTGCTGATGGTTCTCACAGCTGGAAAGATGTTTGGATATTTCCAGCAATTTTTGCTGTTTTTGTGATGATTCTTTTTGCAATTTTATTTAAAAATGAAAAAGTAGAATACAAAGTATAATAAAATATGAGTTCAACTAAAATAAGATTGGGTATTTTGGGAGGTGGAAAAAAATCTTTAATTGGAGTTTTGCATCGCATTGCCGCTGCAATGTTTGATCAATATCAAATTATTGGAGGCATATTCAACCATAATTGGGAGGATAGCATAGATTCTGCTAACAAAATAGGATTACCAAAAGATAGGATATATACTGATTTAGAAACCTTCATACAAGAGGAATTAAAATTGCCAACATCAGAAAGGATAGAGGCTGTCTCTATTTTAACACCTAATTTTTTGCATTATCCTATGGCAAAAAAATTACTTGAAAATGGATTTCATATTATTTGTGAAAAACCATTAACAACAACCTATCAAGAGGCACAAGAGCTGTATAGGTTATCACAGGAAAAGAAAACGGTTTTTGCCGTTACCTACACCTACACGGGATATCCTATGATTCGCCAGATGAGAGAAATGATAAAAGAAGGAGTTTTAGGGAACATTCAAAAAGTTGATGCTCAATATTATCAAGGGTGGATTAATCCGATCATTCACAACACAGAAATGAGAAAGTCTACCTGGCGTTTAGATCCTGAAAAATCAGGAGTAAGTTGCTGCATTGGCGATATAGGAACACATGCTTTTGATATTATAGAGTATGTGTCTGGAGTTAAAATTCAGAGTATATTGGCAGATTTAAATCATGTGTACGATGATAATACAATGGATGTTGATGGCACTGTTTTATTACGTTGCTCAGATAATGTAAAAGGTATAATATGTGCTAGTCAGATTGCTACGGGAGAAGAGAACAGTATCGAAGTAAAGATATATGGCGATAAAGCAGGATTAAAGTGGGAGCAAGAAAACCCTAATTATTTATATCTAATGGAAGAAGGAAAACCTTTACAAGTTTTAAAACCAGGCCATTCTTACAATAGTGATTTATCTCTCGAAGGAACAAAGCTTCCGCCTGGTCATCCAGAAGGAATATTTGATGCGATGGGTAATATATATAAAGGAGTCTCAAAAGCTATAAGAAATGAATCGTATCGTAGTGGTGAATTCCCAACAATTATTGATGGTGTAAGAGGAATGAGTTTTATTGAAAAAGCAATGAAATCTCATAAAAATGGAAATGTATGGGTAGCCATTGATGAAAAGTATACTGTATAATTGTATAAGCTCATTTTTTTAATTTTTTAATAAACAATATGAAAACAATAAAAGGACCTGCTGTTTTTTTAGCACAATTTATGGATGAAACAGCTCCATTCAATTCTTTAGAGGGATTGTGCAAATGGGCTTCTAGTCTTGGTTATAAAGGAATTCAAATACCCACTTTGGATAAAAATATTATTGACTTAGATATTGCTTTTGATAGTCAGACGTATTGTGATGAACTTAAAGGAAAAATAAACTCTTTTGGCCTCGAAATTACAGAGCTTTCAACACATATTCAAGGACAATTAGTTGCTGTTCATTCAGCACATGATTTAATGTTTGATGTTTTTGCTCCCAAAGCACTTCACGGAAAACCAAAAGAAAGAACTTTATGGGCTATAGATCAAATGAAAAAAGCAGCAATTGTGAGTAGACGATTAGGGCTAAATTCTCATGCAACATTTTCAGGATCTCTTCTTTGGCCAATGGTACATCCATGGCCACAGCAACCTAAAGGACTCATTGAAACTGGATTTAAAGAGCTTGCACATAGGTGGCTCCCTATTTTAAATTCCTTTGATGAAAATGGTGTAGATGTATGTTATGAGGTACATCCTGTTGAGGATATTCATGATGGAGATACTTTTGAGCGTTTTTTGGAAGCTACTGGAAACCATCAGCGAGTGAATATTTTATATGATCCTTCACATTTTATTTTGCAGCAATTAGATTATATTAAATACATTGATCATTATCATCAATTTATCAAGGCATTTCATGTAAAAGATGCTGAGTTTAACCCTTCTGGTAAAAAAGGCGTTTTTGGCGGATATAATGATTGGAAAGATAGAGCAGGAAGATATCGTTCTCCAGGAGATGGACAAGTTGATTTTAAAAAAGTTTTCTCGAAACTAACAGAATATGGTTGTGATGTTTGGGCTGTATTAGAATGGGAATGTGTTATCAAAAGCCCAGAACAAGGGGCAAGAGAAGGAGTCGACTTTATTAAAAATCATATTATAGAAACCACCTCAAAAAGATTTGATGATTTTGCAGGAAGTGATGCAAATAAGGGAGAAAATCAATTAAAAAAAATAATAGGAATCTAATAGAATAAAAATGAAGAAAATAATTTTAATCACAATTTTTTTATGTGTTTTGGTAGCCTGTAAAAAATCGGAGAAAATCGAAAATGGAAAGACTGCTTATGAGATTGCTACTTCAAACGATATAAATAAGGAGGCTAATTGGACTATTTTATTTGATGGGAGCTCATTTGAACATTGGCGAGGATATTTATCAGAAAATATGTATCCAGAATGGACCATTGAGGACAGTACTATGGTTTTTACACCAAGTGGACAGCGAGAAAAGAATATAATTACCAAAAAGAAGTATACTAATTTTGTATTATCTCTGGAATGGAAGGTTTCTGAAGCTGGGAATAGTGGTATTTTTTGGGGTGTTTACGAAAATAAAAAATTTTCAGAGCCCTATATGACTGGGCCAGAAATTCAAATTTTAGACAATGCAAAGCATCCGGATTCCTTTGTGGGAAATGGAATTCACAAAGCTGGCTCATTATATGATATTATTGGCTACCCTGGAGAGGATATACATCCAGCAGGAAAATGGAATCAATGTGTTATAAAAATCGATCAAAACAACAATAAGGCACAGGTAACCTTAAATGGAAAAACAACAATCTCTTTTCCTCTTCATGGTGCTGAGTGGCAAAAAATGGTAGAGAATTCAAAATTTAAAGATTGGGAGGGTTTTGCAAAATACAGAACCGGCCATATAGCACTTCAAGATCATGGAGACAAAGTATCCTTTAGAAATATAAAAATAAAAGAGTTGTAAGATTGATGTATTTTAATTTTTTTATTTAAGATATATTATCATTGATGTTTTGAGGTCTCATTTATAATACTTAAATTCAAGCTTTTATATAACTTAACCAACTTTAAAATTATGAAATTATTTATGAAAGGGATTTTTATCCTAATGGTCTCTATTTTGATGACTAATTGTACTAACAGTGGAGGAAAATATTTGGTAGAAGGAGACAATTACGGCAAATCTTATAGTATTGCAAATGATGCAATGGCTGATAAACTTTTAAAGATTTCTGAAGCTTATAGTCTTCAAAATACGGATGACATGGTTCAATATTATGACCCCGTCTTTTTAGGAGAGAATGGGGTTGAGACCACTAGAGAATGGTTAGAATCCATGGATTCTATAAGCATGAAACCATATGTAGTTATTCCTGTAAAAAGAGAAGGAGATGAAGATACTAAGGTATTAGCTTGGTCAAAAGAAGAGCGTTTTTATAAGAATGGGTCTTATGAAAAATTAGACCTTATGGAGTATTTTAATTTTAATAAAGATGGAAAAGTAGATGATTTTAAACAATGGAAATCTATAGATTCTTCTAATTTTGGAAAATCATATGGAGGTAAATTTATTGGAGGGGAAAATAATGAATTTAAAGGGAGACCACTTGTTTTTTCAGACAGAAATGAAGTAGAAATTATTGAAAAGCTAATTAAAGACTACAATGATATGAATGTAGAGGAGTTTGCTAAACCTTTTGCAGATGTAGCTGTTTTAAATGACTATGAAGGAACTTCTAAAAAAATAAAAAAAGAAGATATGGGAAGTTTATTTAAAGATTATAAATCTGTCAATTGGGTTCCTTACGCAATTATACCACTTAAGATATATAATACTGATGCAGCTTCTGGTGTTCAAGTAATGTCAAAAGAAACTCGAGTTTTTAAAAATGGAAGGGTTTGGGAGAAGGAATTATTTGAAATCTTTTATTTTGATTTGGAAGGTAAAATTACTTCGATGACTCAATTTGCAAGAGACCTTTAAAACGTAAAACAGTAAAAATAATTTGGGAGTTACCATAGTAGTATGTGTAGCTCCTTTTTTATTAAAATACAAAAGTTTTTATTTAGCAACAAATAAGTTATCAGATTTTGATAAGATTCTTTAAAGGCTTAAAATTGTTATATTTATTTCATGAAGTTTTGTGTTCCCTTTTTTGTTTTCCTTTTTTTCGGCTTTAGTTATGGTCAAGATTATGATAAAAAAACATATATCACAAAAACGGATACCTTACCATATCGCATTCTACTTCCTGAAAATTTCCATCCCCAAAAGGCCTATCCGTTGCTCGTTTTTCTTCATGGTGTAGGAGAAAGAGGAAAGGATAATCAAAAGCAATTAATTCATGGAAGTTCTCTTTTTAAATCCAAAGAGTTTAGGGCAAAACATCCTGCAATTATTGTATTTCCTCAATGCCCAGAAAACTCCTACTGGGCAAGTGTTAAAAAGATAAAGGCCAGAAAAAAAGAGAATCAATTCAAATTTTATAAAGATCTGCCAAAACACCATACTATGGAAATATTACAAGATTTTTTATATGATATCGAAAAGACCTATAATATTGATCCTTTACGACGTTATATTGGCGGTCTTTCTATGGGAGGTATGGGAACATTTGAGTTAGTAACTCGAATGCCAAATTATTTTGCTTCGGCATTCTCAATTTGTGGAGGAGGACATTCTCAATGGGCAGAGGATTTAAGTACAACTCCTTTTTGGGTTTTTCATGGAAGCAATGATCAAACAATATCGTATCGTTATTCAAAAAAAATGTTCAAAAGCATGAAACGATATAATAATCAAACAAAACTAACGATTTATGAAGGTGTTGCTCATAATAGTTGGGATCTTACTTTTAAGGAACCTGAATTGTTTGATTGGGTTTTTTCATTCACTAAAAACAAGTAATTTTTTTAGTTAAAAAAAATAATAAAAACAAATAACCTCACTATTCAGTGAAGTTATTATACAATGTTCTTCAAAGAAGAAAGGGAATAAGTTTATTCTTTTACCTTTGATAAAAAAAATTGTAAGAATAATTATTCTATGAGACCTAGTTATGTTAAAAATGTATGGTTGTCAAAAAAATCTTCTTCTTGAAAAACCTTTCCGTCTTTTATTGTAACCAAAGTCGTTCCGTATAGATCAACTTTGTAGTTTGTAGCAGGGGTTCCAACAAAAACTCCATCATGAGTTCCTTTAAAATTCCGATGCTTAACAATTCTGTCACCTTGTCCGAAAACATTAATGATTTTAAATTCAGGATCAAAAAATCCAGTTAAATAATTATTATAGTAGTCTCTAAAAGCATCGATACCAGATATTTTCACAGCTGAAGTTAGAACATAGACTTCACTATCAAAGCTATCCTTGTTCACAAGAGAAATATCTCTATTTTTAAACACTTCTTCCCAAACAGAAGAATACAATTCAATATTATTTACGAAGTCTTTGGTTTCGTATTATTTTTTACGAGATAAAACCATAAGATTTTCATTGCAACTATTCAGGACTACTAATTTTCTTGTCCCATATTAGCTACGTACTCCGCAGAGTCAAAGACATAGGTTACCTCCACAACTTTATCGCCTTCCCATTTAAATGAAGCGTGGACAGGGTTACTTACTTTTACCCCTGTTGACTTGCTAGTTCCTTCCCATTCAAACCAAGTATTTGTAAATACTTGACCATTATCCAAAATAAAAGTTCCTGTTGCACGATTTTTATTTTTAATGTCTGTGTAAAACTCTCTTCCAGACATGAAGGCTTCAATCATTTGAGATGGAGACATTTTTTGACCATTAACCCTACCTGTTGCATTCTCAGAAAAAAAGTAATTTTGTCCGCTCATGTCATTGGCTAAGTAGGCATCATTAAAAGAATTCACTATGGTTGATTTTGAATCGTTTCCTTCAATTACACCCAGGTGAAATTCAGATTTTTTGAGAAGGTCTTTCGTATCATTGTTACAACTTAGTATAAAAAAGCTTGCGATAGTAATTAAGATTAGTTTTTTCATTTTTAAGATATTTTTAATTTATTAAAACCGAATATAAAAAATATTATTATGAAGATGTTCTTTTCCATCATCATTCTTTAAAATATATTGAAGTTATACTATATTAAATCAATAGACCATTTAGATAATACTTACATTTTTAATAGGATTTATTAACAAATATGGATTTGATATATTTGTTAGTATAAATAAAACGATAATTTTAACTTTTAAGAATATGAAAAAAATAATTTTACTAACAATAATTGCAACTATTACTTTTTCATGTAATAATAATTCCATTGAAACAAACTCAGCATCTTCAGAAGAAGTGACTGCGGTTGAAATTCTAATTGATAGCACAAAAATCCCCCCTCAAACGAATTCACAACAACTACCTTTTCAAGAAATTGGAGCCTATCCCAAGGACTATTCTTCAACTAATGTAATCTCAAGAATGATTGAAGGATTGGGGTATCGGTTTTATTGGGCATCAGAATCTTTAACAGAAAAAGACTTGAATTATAAGCCCAGTGATGATAGTCGTTCTACCATTGAAGTGTTAGAACATATTTATGGTTTATCTCTTGCAATGAAATATACTTTTGAGGGAAAAGTATATGACTTTTCACAGGAAAAATACACTTATAATGAACTGAGAGAGCACACATTAAAGAATTTAGAATTTGTTAAAAATCAATTACAAACAACGGAGGATTTATCTAAGCTAACTATACAATTGAATATGGGTGGTGAGACAATGTCTTTTCCATTTTGGAATATGATTAATGGGCCTATATCAGACGCCTTATGGCATTGTGGTCAAGTGGTTATGAATAGAAGAGCCAGTGGAAACCCATTAAATCCAAAAGTAAATGTTTTTGTAGGAAAAACCATGCCTTAATAAAGGGTATTTTCTATCCATTTTTTCGCTGATTTAATTGTACTTTAAATCAGTATAGTGAGCTTTCATTTAATGAAAAATAAAATGTAGTAGAAGTAAGCTGATAGCTAAAGTCCAACCCCAATATTTCACAGATATACTTGAAGGTTGAAAAAGTGACGATAGCTTGTTTATTTTTCCCTTACTTCCGATTAAAGCAATACTTAAGCCACTTATAATAACGCAAAAGGCACGAACAAAGTAGTTCATTTCTGGAAACAGGAACTGTAATACGATATTTATAGGAAGTGAGGCAATAAAGGCAATCAATACAACTTTTATGTTGGGTTTCACAAGCAAAACAGCCGAGCAAATTAAAATTACAATTCCACAATTGATATAATAACGTAAATTATTAAGCGTATGAGTAAAGGCTGAATTTGGATTATCAAACTTTAAGTATAATAAAACAAGACCCATTATCAAAGCTGTTCCTAAGCTAAAAAGAATAGCTCTTCTTCCCGAACGAATTTTTTGTTGATCAGTTGCTTTTCGGTTGATATATTTTGTGTAAATATCAGTTGACCATAAAGTAGCCAATGAATTGAATGTAGAGTCTACTGTGCTCATAAGCGAAGCAAATAAACCACATAGAATAATTCCCTTGATTCCTTGAGGTAAATAAGTTTTTACTAGATATGGGAAAGCTAAATCAGGTTCTTCCAGACCATCTCCTAACATTCCATATAAGGCAATCCCTGGAACAATTATTAAAATAGCCATTAAGTATTTGATCAAACCTCCTACCATCAGACCTGTTTGTGCATGAGTAACACTTTTGGCCGCCAAGGCTCGTTGAATCACAGTTTGGTTGGCACACCAATAATTGATATTTAAAAAAAATAACCCAAATAAATGTGTCCAAGGGAGAGTTGGATGATCAGAAGGTAAATGAAGATGCATTTTTTGAGGAGTTTTTATGTATAACTGCTCCCACCCACCAAGATGATGAATAGCAGTTAAACAAACCACAATCCCACCCAAAAGTAAGACTCCAAACTGGATAATATCAGTTTTTACAACCGCTCTTAGTCCCCCAAAATAAGTGTAGACTGCTGAAAATATTCCTAGAATGACAATCAATATTGCAATACGAATCAATCGATTTTCATGGAAGAAAGACAGTTGTTCGCCAAAGACCATATCTGCTGCGTAGGCTCCCCAAAACAAAGCGGCACCAAGGGTAACAGTCGCAAATAAGGCAATATTAGCTAATGAGTATAAGAGTGCAATACGTTCACCTAATTTCTTGGCAATAAATTGTGTAATGGTTGTTATTTTTTCTCTTAAAAAAAGGGGAACAAAAACAAAGGTACCTAGCAATATTCCTTGAACTGCATTGATTTCAAGGTTGGCTTGTGCTAGACCAAAGAGATAAGCCGACCCCATCATTCCTAAAAATTGATATCCTTGTATATTGGTTGCAATGGTTGAAAAAGCGATTGAATACCAAGGTAAATTACGAGAGCTTAAAAAGTACTCATCAGCCGAACTATCAGCACTAACTTTTCCACGTAATGCTACGATTAATATTATAGAAAAATAGGCAATTACAATTATAAAATCTATCATAGTTATTTTCTAGGACCCTTCCCTAAAGGGCTATTTGGAGTTTCTTTTGGAACCCTATCATATAATTCAGGAAGAGACATCGTCTTTAGTCTTGGAAGAACTAGTTTTGCAAATAATTCACATTCTTGTTGATGTGGATATCCTGAGAATATAAAAGATTCGATTCCCATATCAATATAACGTTCAATTTTTGCGACTACTTGATTAGGGTTTCCAACAATGGCTGCTCCACAACCTGAACGCGCTAATCCAATTCCAGTCCATAAGTTAGGTTCTACATAATATTTTTCATCAGCTTCTTCTCGTAATTTTGATTGTCTTGCAACACCAAGTGAAGTAGCGTCTTGAGCTCTATTTCGAATATCGGTTCCTAGGTCGAGATCTAAATTAGAAATCAAATGATCTGCGTAGGAACGGGCTTCCTCCTCCGTTTCACGAACAATCACATGTACTCGCAAACCAAATTTGACCGTTCGATTATATTCTGCAGCTTTGAGAGTCATTGTGTCCATCAATCCTTGTAATTTTGATTCAGTTTCGGGCCACATTAAATAAACGTCACAAAATTCTGCACAAAGATCTATGCCATCTGGTGAATAGCCACCAAAATATAACAATGGTCCTCCATTTTGTTGGTAGGGTTTTACCGGGTTTGTAGGGAGATCAAATTGGTAGTATTTTCCTTTAAAAAAAATATGATCTTGGGTCCATGCTTGTTTGAGAATTTCAATGACTTCTCTGGAACGAGCATAGCGTTCTGATGAGGATAATTCAGTACCAGGTAGGTTAGATGAAATGATATTGATAGTCAAGCGTCCTTTCAACATATGATCAAGAGTTGCGATGGTACGTGCCAACATTGGTGGATGCAATTCACCACATCGGATTGCCACCAATAGATTTATTTGTTTGGTTAGAGTTGCCATACCAGCAACAAATGACAAAGGGTCTTGACCTACTTGATAGGAAGAAGGACATAATACATTACGAAACCCTAGTTTATCAGCAGTGCTAACAATTGAAGAAGTATTTTCCCATGTACTTTTAAAATCAGGATTACGATTCCCTAAAAAATCATCATCTCCATCACACAACGGTGCAAACCATGCAATTTCTGCAGACTTATTTGTAGATAAAAAGGTATTCATTTTAACAGATTTGTTAATGGCATTAAAGCTAATAATTCTGTTTGACAATTGTTATCAATTTTCTTCTTTTATTGTTTTTAATAGATCTTTTGATTTATGGTTTTACAAACCAATAAGGTATTGAAATTTAAAAAAGAATTGAGTTTGATTGAATTGAAGTAATTGAAAGTGAGCACCTTCAATTTCTTCGATTGTATTTTGATTTCCTCCTAAGTAAAAAATTGTAGATGG
>CATISV010000009.1 GCA_949541125.1 Flavobacterium sp. SCGC AAA160-P02 | reverse complement strand
GTTGTTACCATTCTTTTACGAGCTGTCGGTAGTATAAAAAAATTAAAATGGGATATTGATTTTGCTGATTTAACGGTAAAAAGTAGAGGAGCAAGAGGTAATACAGTAACAAAATATGCCATTCGAAAAGTTGAATTTAAGTCTGCTGGTGTATCTACACTTAAACCACGTAAAATTTGGTTTGATGATACTGTACATCGTCTAAATGTTGATGGTAGAGGAGAGTTGCTAGGAGAGTTTAGAGCAGAGGACAAGATTTTAATAGCCAATCAATCTGGAAAAATTAAAGCAGTCACACCAGACCTGCAAATGCATTTTGAAGATGATATGATTGTATTAGAAAAATGGAATCCTAAAAAACCTGTTTCAGCAATTTATTATGATGGACAAAAGGAACGATACTATGTAAAACGATTTTTGATAGAAACTGTAGATAAAGAAGAGCTTTTTATTTCTGAACACCCCAAATCACAATTAGAAATTATCACTGTAGAGTACAGACCAGTAGCCGAAGTTGTGTTTTCTAAAAGATCATTAGATAACAAAGAAGTAAATTTTGAGGAATTTATTGCTATCAAAGGAATTAAAGCTCAGGGGAATCAATTAACCAAGGAAAAAGTTAAACAGGTTAATTTATTAGAATCATTACCCTACATTGAGCCAGAAGAACCAATCATTGAAGAATTAGAAGTTATTGATGAAGAGGTTATAGTCAGTAACAAAGAATCTAAAGACGTTGATTCTCAATATAAAGATTCTGAAGAATCTGATAATACAAAAGAAAACGGCCAAATAACAATGTTTTAATTTAACTAAATGAAAAGAAAATATATATTTTTATTTATTTCCTTGCTAGGAATCTGTTATACCTGGTATTATAATATTCAATATTTTTCTTTTTATGAAGAAGCCTCTTTTCTTCATTTTTTTGAATTAGCACAATCTAATTTTGCTGGAAAATCTTTTGGAGCTGATTTAACAATAGTCGTTCTTACCTTTTTTGTTTGGTATATTAACGACGCTAGAAAGCTAAAAATAAAAGCTTGGTGGGTTTTAATTCCACTAACATTTTTAATAGCAGTGGCTTTTACTTTTCCATTTTACTTATACTTAAGGGAATGTTCTTTAGAGAAAACAAGAGAACAATAGTTAATTATTGCATCAAATTAAAAAAGCTAAGCTTATAATTAGGCAACAAGTTTGGATGTGTTATTTTAATAATATCCTTTAACACTAAATCAGGTCTGGTTGGCGCCAACTCGTAATATATAACACCACCAGTAATTCCTTTTTTTGTTGAAAAAGTATATATCTTATTATTCTCAAAGGCAGCGAAACTTTTATAGTGAGTATTATTATTTAACAACTCCTCTTTAGTTGTAAAATAGCCTGGGGCAATCCAATATTCAGCATATTGAGCTTTATCAAATACACTTTCAAAACTTAACTGTAAACTTCCTTTACCTTTAGAGTTTTTCCATAGATAATTGGTATTTGCATCCTCTAGGAATTTAGCCACAAAACTCTCTCCAGCAGGAAGGCTCCATATACTATTTTTCATAATAGCACCAGAAAGAATGGTAGGCTTATTTTTTGTTTTATCTGCAATTGTTTTCGCCAACAAATAATTTGATTCAATTATCTTAAATATACTGTCAGCTACTTTTTCTTTATCAAATAGTACTCCGAAAAATTTAATCCATTCTGCTCTTCCTAAAGGAGTTTCTTCGAGCCAATCGCTATTTATAATTACAGGAATCCCTTGTTTTTCAATTAAGTTATGAGTTTTATTTGTTTTATTCATAGCAAAACCAACCAAAACATCTGGTTTCAAATCAAAAAGAATTTCTGTATTCATTGTTGATTCTTTACCAAGTTCTTTTATAAAGCCACTATCAATCCTTCTCCTAGTTTTTTCAGAAGAAATATAGTTAGTTTCTTGGAATCCAACTAAACGATCTTCAACACCCAATACTTCTAACATAGGAATATGTGTTGTAGATGTTACTACTATTTTTTGAACAGGAGTTTGGATGTTTGATGTTGATATATCACTTTCTTTTACATATTTTTTTGGGCTTAATATATATTCAATACTTTTCGTTGCTTTTGGATATGGGGTTTTGATAATTAATTTTTTATGTGTTTTAAAGTGATGAATATCAAAGCCTTTAGCATATTTGATATTGCTATTTATTGATAAGTCAGGTTTTTTTGTGATTGTATGAGTTTTCTCACAACTGTAGAAAATAAGTATAAAATATAAGCAATGTCTTCCAAATTTCATTGGAGTAAAATTAAGGAAACAAGAGTATAAAATTGTCAATAAATTAAATTTTTTATTCAGTTAAATAAGAATGAATAAGAGAGGTGACTTTCGATTTTATACAAATAAATTTAATATGATGACCTATCAAATATTTTTTCAGTAGACAAGAAGTTAGTCATGATATTGACAGGCAACATTACATCATTTTCTTTACCTCATTTTTTAAGAAGGCAATAGCTGTATCTGTGGATGGAGCTTTTTTAGAATATTCTAGAAAGACATTTTCTCTAAAATCATTTGCATTATTTGATGAATGAGCAACTTGTTTTAATGTATTAATAGTAGCAGTTTTTGATGCAATAATTACCTTCCAACATTCATCTGTAATGTATAGTTGCTGAACCATATTATGATTAAATTCCTGATCTATATTTGATAATAACAATTGTAAATATGCTTCAGCATCCTTTCCAATCGGTTTTATTCGGAGTAACATTTTAATTGGATTAATTCGTTCACAAAACAATAACATTCGCTCATAAGCTTGCAATCGAATTGGCAATGATTCTTTTTTCTTTTGTGCTAACAAATCCAGTTTTTTTTCATGTGTATCTTGATTTCGCATACCACTCATTACAAAATAAGCAACAAGTCCTGTAACTAAAGCAGGAATTGCATAACCGATACCTCTAATAATATTTTCTTCCATCTGTCAAAAATAGAAGATTTGAGTAAGCTATCAAAAAAGTATCATTAAATTAAAAAGTATATTCAATAAATCATTTATATTCATTTACTGTCAGTTATATTGTCTTTGTTTTTTTGAGGATTAAAAATTGTCAATAATTTTACTTGTCACACTCCTTGTAGAATGTTATTTTTGGTGTACACTATATTAATCTTGACAAACTATTTAGATTCCTTAAATCCAGATCAAAAAAAAGCGGTTTTACAAAAAGAAGGACCTATGATTATCATTGCTGGTGCTGGTTCTGGTAAAACACGTGTTTTAACCTATCGTATTGCACATCTAATGCAACAAGGGGTTGATGCATTCAATATTTTATCTCTCACATTTACTAATAAAGCGGCACGAGAAATGAAAGAAAGAATTGCAGCAGTTGTTGGTGTTAGTGAATCCAAGAATTTATGGATGGGAACTTTTCATTCTGTATTTGCTAGAATTCTTCGTTCAGAAGCTGATAAACTTGGATACCCTTCTAATTTTACCATTTACGACACACAAGATTCTGTTCGTTTAATTGGTTCTATTATCAAAGAAATGGGTATAGATAAAGAGAGATACAAAGCAAAACAGATTCTAAATCGAATCTCTTCTTTCAAAAATAGTTTGATTACAGTTCGTGCATATTTCAATAATTCTGATTTACAAGAAGCAGATCTAATGGCCAGTAGACCAAAAATAGGGGATATATATAAAGAATATGTAGAGCGATGCTTTAAATCTGGCGCTATGGACTTTGATGATTTACTACTGAGAACCAATGAGTTATTAGCACGTTTTCCAGAAGTATTGGCAAAATATCAAGACCGCTTTCGCTATATTTTGGTTGATGAGTATCAAGATACCAACCATTCCCAATATATTATTGTTAAAGCGCTAGCAGATCGTTTTCAGAACATCTGTGTAGTAGGAGATGATTCTCAAAGTATTTATAGTTTTAGAGGAGCCAATATTCAGAATATATTAAGTTTTCAAAAGGATTATCCAGAAACAAAAACATATAAGTTAGAACAGAATTATCGTTCAACTAAAAACATTGTAAATGCAGCAAATTGTTTGATAGAAAAAAACAAAACGAAATTAGATAAGGAAGTCTGGACATCCAATGTCACTGGAGAGTTTATTAAAGTTATGTGCACCATTTCTGATGGAGAAGAAGGTCGATTTGTAGCACAATCAATCTTTGACCGAAAAATCAATTTTCAAATCCAAAATGATCAGTTTGCTGTTTTATACAGAACAAACTCTCAATCAAGAGCAATAGAAGATGCATTGCGTAAAAAGAACATTGGATATAAAATTTATGGAGGGATATCTTTTTATGGTCGCAAGGAGATTAAAGATGTATTATCGTATTTACGAATATTGATTAATCCAAATGATGAAGAGGCATTAAAAAGGATTATAAATTATCCAGCAAGAGGAATTGGTGCAACAACGATTGATAAGTTAACAATTGCAGCAAATTACTACAAAAAATCAATTTTTGAATTACTAAAGGATCTTGATAAGATCGATATAAAATTGAACTCTGGAGTAAAGACCAAACTCAATAACTTTCTAAATATGATATTGCGTTTTCAAATTGATTCTCAAAAAATGAATGCATTTGAAATTACCGAATTGGTAATAAAGCAAACACAATTAGTTAAAGATTTAGAAAAAGAAGGAACACCAGAGGCAATTAGTAAAGTAGAAAACGTTCAAGAATTATTAAATGGGGTAAAGGATTTCATTACTGATAAAATTGAGATGGGTGAAGATGCTACTCTGACATCGTTTTTGGAAGATGTTGCCTTAGCTACTGATTTGGATTCTGACAAAAAAAATGATACTCCTAAAGTTTCTTTGATGAGTATTCATCAATCCAAAGGACTAGAATTTCCATATGTTTATATTGTAGGATTAGAAGAAAACCTTTTTCCCTCAGCTATGAGTATGAATACACGCTCTGAGTTAGAAGAAGAGCGTAGGTTGTTCTATGTTGCTCTTACACGTGCAGAAAAAGTGGTATTTTTAACCTATACAAGAACACGATATCGATGGGGGAAATTGATTGATTGTGAACCAAGTCGTTTTTTAGAAGAAATAGATGAGCAATTTTTAGAATATATAAGTCCTAAAAAAGTAGAACCATCGATTAACAGGTTTTTAGATCAAAATATTTTTGGCGATGCGCCAAAAAAAGTTCGTTTTCAAAAACCTATAGAAAGAACAAGATCAAAAGATGTAAAAAAAAATAAGATTATCTTCAATCCTCCAAAAAATTTAAAAAAAATTTCACATTCAAAACCTAAAGCAAATTTGTTTGATGATAAAATTGTTCCTGGTAACATTGTTGAACATAATCGTTTTGGTAGAGGTGAAGTTTTAAATTTAGAGGGTAAAGGAGCCAATAAAAAAGCAGAAATACAGTTTGGAACTGTAGGAAAAAAGAAACTTTTACTTCAATTTGCGAAATTGAAGGTTATTGGTTGATAATTTGTGAAGTCAAACCAAAAATAAATACTTAATTTGCAACATACAATGATTATAATATCTCATATATGATAAACTACGATTTAGAATACAACGCAGAAAGACCTCATTTAATAATTCCAGAATATGGAAGACATATTCAAAAATTAGTCGACCATTGCATTTCTCTAAAAACAAAAGAAGATCGTAATGAAATGGCACTTGCAATTATAGACGTTATGGGCAATTTACAACCACATTTAAGAGATGTTCCCGACTTTAAGCATAAATTATGGGATCAGTTGTACATCATGTCTGATTTTAAATTAGATGCTGACTCTCCGTATGAAATACCTTCAAAAGAAGAATTGGAAGAAAAACCAGAACCGTTGCCGTATCCTAAATCAGCTAATAAATATCGTTTCTATGGAAATAATATTCAGATTATGATAGATACTGTTCTAACTTGGGAAGAAGGAGAGTTGAAAGAAGCTTTGATTTTTACAATAGCCAATCATATGAAAAAATGTTTTTTAAATTGGAATAAAGACACTGTAAAAGATGATGTTATATTTTCTCATTTGTTTGAGCTTTCTGACGGTAAGATTGACATAAGAAATTCAGAGGAAGTTTTATCGGAAAGTAAAAATCTACTGAGAAAAAGAAATTCTCAAGGACAAGGAGGATCAAATTATAAAAATAAAGGTAAAAATTACCAACACAAAAATAGAAAAAGATAAGATGGCTTCATTTAAGATAGAAGGTGGTCACAAATTAAATGGAGCAATAACTCCACAAGGAGCAAAGAATGAAGCTCTTCAAATCTTATGCGCAGTTTTGTTAACTCCAAAAAAAGTTACAATTCATAATATCCCTGATATCATAGATGTTAATAAACTAATTTTTATTCTTGGAGAACTTGGAGTAAAGATTGAAAAACTAGGAAGAAATTCTTATAATTTTAAGGCTGATGAAATAAATTTAGGATATTTAGAATCTCCTGAATTTAAAAAAGATGGAAGTTCTTTACGTGGTTCTATAATGATTGTAGGACCTTTGTTAGCCCGTTTCGGAAAAGGATATATTCCAAGACCAGGAGGGGATAAAATAGGAAGAAGAAGACTCGATACACATTTTGATGGGTTTATTCGTTTAGGGGCAATTTTTAGATATAACAAAGAAGAATATTTTTATGGTGTTGAAGCCCCAAAAGGGTTAACAGGTTCAAAAATATTGCTTGATGAGGCCTCTGTTACAGGGACAGCAAATATTATAATGGCCTCTGTTTTAGCGAAAGGAACTACAACAATTTACAATGCAGCTTGTGAGCCATACATTCAACAACTTTCAAAGATGTTAAATAATATGGGGGCTAAAATAAGTGGAGTGGGTTCTAACTTATTAACAATTGAAGGGGTAACTTCTTTAGGCGGTTGTATCCATAGAGTTTTACCTGATATGATTGAAATAGGTAGTTGGATTGGTTTGGCCGCGATGACTCAATCTGAACTAACGATTAAAAATGTTAGTTGGAAAAATTTAGGACAGATTCCAACAATCTTTAGAAAATTGGGGATTCAGTTAGAAAAAATTAATGATGATATATATATCCCTTCTCAGAAAAACTACGAGATACAAAGTTATATTGATGGT
>CATISV010000008.1 GCA_949541125.1 Flavobacterium sp. SCGC AAA160-P02 | reverse complement strand
TTTTTTTATTTAAGACTGTTGTAAATTTATTTCAGTCTTTGTTGTAAACAAAAAATACATGCACGAAGTGCATAGGATTGTATTTGCATCCGTGGTTTCAACCAGGGATATTTAATCCCACATTGCGAAAAAAGAGAGTAAAAGACTTACAGAAATGTAAGACTTTTTTTATTCAGGACTGTTACAAATTTATTTCCGTTTTTGTTTACAACAAAGCAGGAATTTATTTCCATTTTTGTACTTTTATAAAACCACTAACAATCTCTTAAAGATGCATTATTTTAAATTATGTACCATCTACATCATGAGTATGCTATATATCGTGGTCGGTATTAAACATTTTACAGATCCTGATTTTTTTGTACATATCGTACCGCCATTTTTGATCTACAGGGAAGAAATGGTGTACCTAAGTGGTCTTGTAGAAATCGTAATGGGTCTTTTTTTACTATTTAATAAAACAAGAAAAATAGGTTCCTGGGGAATCATAGCATTACTCATTGCTGTGTTTCCAGCTAATATATACTTATATCTATCGGAATCAGCTAGAGAAGTATTACAAATCAGCCAAAATCAAGCACTTATACGAATGCCTTTTCAACTTCCATTATTAATTTTAGCCTATTGGCATTCACAAGAATCAAGTTCAAAAAAGTTTTCGATTATTTGTAGTGTATTGTTTGTTCCAACAATTGTATACTTCCTAAGCCTATAAATTGATAGATTAAAAATTGATTCGTAAGAATTAGATTTTAAAGGAGATCAAACTACTTTTTGCTACTTCTGTATGATTTAGTTGAGAATGGTCTCAAAAAGATAACGCTCAAATTCTTTCTGATTTTCCATATGAGGCAAATGACCTGAATTGGAGATAAAGAGTTCATTTCGGTTGGGAAGTAAGTTCATGATTCTATCTTTAAAACGATCGTATATCACCACAGAATCGCTATCTCCAAATAGGGTATATACTGGGATGCCTGTTTTATGAATCATTTGATGTTCAACATCCATTGTTGTATGATTTTTTCGAGTCGATATCAGGGCATAAGCAAAGCCTTTGTATTGAAGTAATTCTTCGTACCTAGCTACCCAGCCTGGAAATTGTTCTGGGTTTTTAAAATCACTACTCTGGCTTTTTGCCATAGCGGGATAATTGTTGATAAAGGCAGCTATTTCCTCTTGGGATACCTCTTGATTTATTGTTTCAAAAGGAGTTTTTTCCTGAAAACCAGAGGAAGCCACATAAATTAAGCGTTCTATGATGTCTATGTTGAGATAGGCGATTTTTGAAATCACTCTTCCGCCATTGGAAAGACCTAGAAAACTGGCTTTCTCTATGTTTAAATAGTCCAAAAGTTCCAATACCTGTTTGGCTAATAACTCGTCTGTATAGGGGAGGGTAGGATTTGCTGAATATCCTCTACCATAGAGATCCATTCGAATCACACGATAGCCTTTTTTGGCAGCAGTTTCAAAACTAGGACTCCAAATATAGGAGGGGACTGAAAACCCATGAACAAAAACCAATGTACCCTTTGTTGATGAAGGATTCAATTCTTCATAATAGGTCACTCCATTGCTTAAAGGAACAAATTTTCCAGAAACTTTTGTGGTCATTTCTTTAAAAAAGAGGTCATTTTTTTCGATGTTTTCATAGCTCGTTGATTGCTTAGTACAGGCTACCATTAAAAAAAGAGGCACGAATATTAGGAGTTGTTTTTTCATTTGAATTCAATATTAACAATATAAAGATACCTTATTTATTTTAGCTCTTATATGCTTTCTTACAAGAAATCAAATCAATTAATTTGGATTAAATCGTGAAATACTTTCTTTTATAGTGCCTTATGACTGTCAGGATTATCACACTGAAAAAGAATAGTGTAAAAAATAGGATTTGAAAATGTGTGGATGGTATGTGAAACGCGAAATAGCTAAAAGTGGCAATAAGCACAATATTTAAAAATACCAAACAACAACTCGCCAAACTATGCGCTCGAAATAATTTCAACATCATATGATGCATGTGAAGACGGTCTGGAGAGAAAGGACTTCTGCCATTTAGAAGCCGATATACAAAGATGCTTAAAGTGTCTATCATTGGAACAAAAAATATCACCATTGGTACCACGGGTAGTATGGACCGATCGATTAATTTTTCGACGATTGGTTCTCGATTTGCGATAAAAGTCATCGTCAATATAAACAGCAAATAACCAATGAGCATGGATCCTGAGTCCCCCATGAATGTTTTCTTTTTATTGCTAAAGTTATAAGGAAGGTAAGCAGCTAAAATCCCAATCATTAGAATACACAAGCCAAAGTATTCGGCATAGTCTAAGGTCCAAAACATAACTGAAAATGATGTAAATGATGAAATTCCTAAGAATCCTGCTAGACCATCTATACCATCAATTAAATTAAATGCATTGATCATAAACAACCCGATAAATACACTAAATGGAAATCCAATCCAAAGTGGTATGAAATAAATGTTTAAAAAACCATGTAGATTAGTGATTGTTAAATCAAGATATAAAAGAGAGGCACTTACTATAATAATTTGATAAACCAGTTTTTCTCGAACTCGAGAAATTTTAAGATCATCCCAAAATCCAGAAAGTGAAATTACTGAAGAACCGGCAATAATCGCTAAAAGCTCACTGGGGTTGTTTGAAAATGGGTAAACCACTGCGATTCCTATAATCAGTAGAAATAAAAATACGACACCGCAAGAATTTGGGATTGGTGTTTTCGAGAAGTCACGTTTTTTCGGTCTTCCATAAACTCGAAATAGTAGCACAAACTTTCGGTAGGAATTAATCAGTACAACACCTAATCCGAAAATCAGGCCTATGAATGAGAATATGAATATCGCTGAATACACAATTCAAAAGTAATATATTTTTAATATTAATTGAAATATTATGATCGTTAATATAAAATTAAAAAGAAACCAATGAATTGTTTTTAATTTTTACAATCAAAATATATAATGTTACCTAATTATAAATTTATTAAATATTAAAAAATTAATATTAATTACATATATTTGTATTATGAATTTAAGATTAATTTATCTGCTTTGTTTGAGTCTAATTTTCCCTTTTATTATGGGGGCTCAATCAGCTTCTAAAAAATATTTAGCTGTTGATCAAGATTCTTTTTTACAAATCACTAATAATGCAGTTTTAATTAGCTCATTTAAGGGTCCTGTTATCGATACTTTGAAAGTGGATAACGATTTTAATTATAAGACAGTTTGTTTGGTAAAGTCCCATAACAAACCTTTTATTGTATCGACGGTTGGGGGTATGATTTGGTCTGTTGATAAGACGGGTCTTAAACGTATAGATAATTCCTTCAACCACAAGATGACCACTGATTCTAATGTGTTTGTTCACCAAGACACTATTTTTAAATTTGGTGGTTATGGCTATTGGTCTAACCGTAACTTCTTGACCTATTTTAGTTCATTGACTAAAGAATGGGAATTTTATCATGTGAATCCAGATACCTATTTACCTCCTGCTGTCTCTGGCGCTCGTGGTGTTTACAGCGATGGTAAATTTTACTTTGATGGTGGGCTTACTGTTGACAATCACAACGGGATATCAAATTACGATTCAAAAAATGTCTGGCGCTTTGACTTTTCAACAAAATCATGGAC
>CATISV010000007.1 GCA_949541125.1 Flavobacterium sp. SCGC AAA160-P02 | reverse complement strand
ATTGGAGAGATGTCTTTTGATGAAGTAAAAAAAGAAGCCCAGCAAACCTGGGAAAAACAATTAGAAAAGATTGTGGTAGAAGACACCAATGAAGATCATAAAGTAACCTTTTATACGGCATTGTATCATACAATGATTGCACCTAACATTTATCAGGATGTAGATGGTCGTTATCGAGGGATGGATTTAAAAATTCATAAAACGAAAGATTTTGATTATTATACGGTGTTTTCTTTATGGGATACTTACAGAGCAGCTCACCCATTATATACCATACTAGAACAACAAAGAACCAATGATTTTATCAATACTTTTTTAGCTAAATATGACGAAGGTGGAATCATGCCAATTTGGGATTTAGCAGCTAATTATACTGGATGTATGATTGGGTATCACGCAGTTCCTGTAATTGCTGATGCCTTTATGAAAGGGATTCAAGAGTATGATGTTGAAAAAGCGTTGGAAGCTATGAAACATTCGGCAACTCGAGACAAATTGGGCTTAAAATCGTACAAAAAACTCGGATTTATTCCTGTAGAAAATGAATCAGAATCGGTTTCAAAAACATTGGAATACGCCTATGATGATTGGACCATTGCACAAATGGCAAAATTAATGGGGAAAGAAGGAGTGTATAAAATCTATTCTGAGCGTGGACAATATTATAAGAATGTGTTTGACCCTGAATCAAAATTTATGAGAGGTCGCTTTAGAAATACGTGGTTTGCACCTTTTGATCCTTATGAAGTAAATTTTAACTATACGGAGGCTAATTCTTGGCAATATAGTTTTTATGTTCCTCAGGATATTAGTGGATTTATTAACTTATTAGGAGGAAAAAAAGTATTAGAAAATCAATTGGATAAATTATTTGATGCTGAAAATAAAACTTCTGGGCGCCAACAGGCAGATATTACTGGCTTAATTGGTCAATATGCTCATGGTAACGAACCTAGTCATCATATGGCCTATCTGTATAATTTTGTTAATAAACCCTATAAGACACAGGAAAAAACACGTCAAATTTTAACAGAGTTGTACACCAATTTACCGGATGGGATTTCAGGAAATGAAGATTGTGGACAGATGAGTGCCTGGTATATTTTTTCATCCTTAGGTTTTTATCCTGTTACTCCTGCATCCAACCAATATATTATTGGAAGTCCTTTATTTGATAAGGCAACGATCTATTTAGAGGATGGAAAACTATTTACGGTAGAAGCAAAAAACAATTCACTTGAAAACAAATACATTAAATCTGTACAGCTAAATAACAAGGAGTATCCGAATTCTTATATAGAGCACAAAGATATTGTTAATGGAGGAACTTTGGTTTTTGAAATGACTCATCAACCCACAAATTGGGGAACAAATGATGATGTTATTCCAGCAACTGAAATTAAGGATCATATAATAATTCCAGCCCCATTTATCTCAAAAGGAGATATCGCCTTTAAAGGGAGTACAGAGGTAGAACTTGAATCAGCTGAAAAAGATGCAGATATATTTTATAGATTAGGATACAAAGGGGGCTTTAAAAAATATTCAGAACCTTTTATTGTAGATAAATTCATACATCTTTCGATGTATGCACAAAAAGGAGATAAAAAAAGTGCAATCATTACAACTGATTTTTATCAAATAGATCCGAATATAAAAATTGATTTAAAGACAAAGTATGCAAACCAATATAATGCGGGGGGAGATAACGCTCTAATTGATGGTATTTTAGGAACAGAGGATTTTAGAACAGGGACCTGGCAAGGCTATTCTGATACAGATTTGTATGCTGTTGTTGATTTAGGACAAGAGAAGTCAATTTCTAATATTAAAATTTCGTTTTTGAGAGATCAGCGTTCCTGGATTTTTCTTCCTAAACAAGTGGATATATTTACTTCTTTAGATGGATTGCATTTTAAAAAACAGAGATATTGGAATTTTAAATCACCTGAAAATACAGAAGAAGTTTCAATTGAAACGGTCAAGGTTTCAAAACTAGGTAAAGCCAGATACATTAAAGTTATTGCAAAGAAATTAGGAAACCTTCCATCATGGCACCTAGGCTATAAACACAATGGAAAAAGCTGGTTATTTGTAGATGAAATCCAAATAAAATAATTATAAATGAAACGAAGAAATTTTCTCCAAAAAGCATCCTTGACTTCTCTCGGAGTCATGGTATCTGTCTCTGCGACTAGTTGTAAAACCAAGAAAGAAGATACTAAACCTCTTTCATATCTAAACAATAAAGGCATAAAGCCTATTGTAATTGCAACTTGGAATGTTCCAAATGCAACCGCTAAAGCATGGCAAGTTCTTCAAAATGGAGGCTCCGCTTTAGATGCTGTAGAACAGGGGTGTAGAATTGAAGAGGAAGATACTTCAAATTCCTCTGTTGGGAAAGGAGGATTACCTGATAGAGATGGAAATGTAACCCTAGATGCATGTATCATGGATAAGGATGGAAATTATGGAGCCGTGATGAATGTCCAAAATATTACACATGTTATTTCTTTGGCAAGAAGAGTCATGGAAGAGACACCGCATGTGATTCTTGCTGGAAAAGGAGCAGAAAAATTTGGATACGAACAGGGGTTTACAAAAGAAAATCTACTCACAGAATCTTCTAAAAAAGCATGGGATAAATGGAAAGAGACCTCACAATACAACCCTATTATCAATATCGAAAATCATGATACCATAGGTATGTTGGCTATTGACAGTCGTGGAGATATATCAGGAGCATGTACAACGAGTGGTTTAGCCTATAAAATGGCTGGTCGGATAGGAGACTCTCCGATAATAGGATCTGGTTTATTTATTGACAATGAAGTAGGAGGTGCCACAGCAACAGGAATGGGAGAGGAAGTCTTAAAAACAGTGGGTAGTTTTTTAATTGTTGAACTCATGCGACAAGGAAAAACACCTCAAGAAGCCTGTGAAGAAGCTGTTAGAAGAGTTGTAAAGAAATCAGGAGATCGATTCAAAGATTTTCAAGTTGGATTTATAGCCATCAATAAAGAAGGAGAAACAGGAGCCTTTTGCATACATGAATGGTTTACTTATACTGTATACAAGCAAGGAGAAAATAAAAATTATAAATCATCCTATTATAACAAAGCCTAATTATGTCTACAAATAAATCTTATAAAAGTGCTTTTATCTTTTTAACGACCTTATTTTTCTTATGGGGTTTTATTACTGTCTTGGTAGATAGTTTGGTACCTAGATTAAAAGATGTTTTTGAAATGTCTTATGCTAAAACTGTTCTGGTTCAATTTGCATTTTTTACTGCATTTTTCCTTGTTTCTGTTCCGGCTGGAGCTATCTTAACCAAAATTGGCTACAAAAAAGGAATTGTGTTAGGATTGGTGGTTATGGCTTTAGGTTGTTTATTGTTTTATCCTGCTGCAGAATTCAGAAATTTCAATGTTTTTTTAGTTGGGTATTTTACATTGGCGGGAGGAATTACGGTATTGCAAGTAGCTGCAAACCCTTATGTTGCTCTCTTGGGATCTGAACAGGGTGCCTCTAGTCGATTAAACTTATCACAGGCCTTTAATTCTCTGGGAACCACCATAGCTCCTGTTGTGGGAGCCTTGTTTCTATTGAGTGATTCTGTAAAAACATCCGAAGAAATAAACCTATTGAGCCCTATAGAAAAAGCAGACTATTATACCGCAGAAGCATCAACAGTACAAACACCATTTTTAATGATTGCAGCTTTTATAGGAATATTGGCATTTATTTTTGCCTTTATAAAATTACCCAAAGTCATGCAAGAAAGTCCAAAAGGAGGGTATGTGTCGTTGTTAAAAAACAAATTAATGCTCATAGGAGCGCTAGGTATTTTTGTATATGTAGGTGCGGAAGTTGCTATTGGAAGCTTTTTAGTAAATTATTTTGATGATATGAATTTAGCTGTTATTGTTGCTGAGAATGAAACAATGATGAATATTGCCAATACCATTGCTAGTACATTTAATAAAACATTTTCTAATTCTGATCCAAAATCCTTGTTAGGAATTTTTATCATTTTTTATTGGGGAGGAGCCATGATTGGTCGTTTTATTGGGGCCTATTTAACAACCATAATGCAACCAGGAAAGGTGCTAAGTATTTTTGCTTTGCTCGCTGTTGTTATGATTGCAATTTCTGTCAGCACAGTTGGGTTGATTTCTATGTGGTCTATTTTAGCAGTAGGATTATTTAACTCAATCATGTTTCCAACAATTTTCACGCTTACTCTAGAAGGTTTAGGTGATTTAAAAGCACAAGCTTCTGGTTTACTTTGTATGGCAATTGTAGGGGGAGCTATCGTTCCTTATATTTTTGGAGTATTGATTGATAATTTTGGATTTAAAACAGCCTTTATATTAACCATGCTTTGTTATATGTATATTTTGTATTACGGAAAGCTTAAATCTTCAAAAGCTTAATAAAAAAGAATACATTCTCTTAGAAAAAAAATCGAAACGTAGTTTCGGTTTTTTTTATTAAAACAAGGTTATTTTCTTCTTGCCTGTTGCTCTTGGGCCTGTTTCATAGCTTGATCCAGACGTTGTCTAAATTTGCTTTTTTTCTTTTCAGGGCGTTTTTTATTCTCCTCAATTTGAGCATGAATCTTTTTTTCATCAATTACATAGTTTTTAATCACTAACATAATGGTAATCGTTAATAAGTTAGAAATAAAGTAATACAAACTTAAACTACTCGCATAGTTGTTAAAGAAGACTAACATCATAATAGGGGAGAAGTAAATCATATATTTCATCATTTTACCCATATCAGGCATTCCTTCTTGAGTTGGGGCTTGCATGTTCATCTGTTGGCTTTGATTCATTTTCATATAAAAGAATATGGCAATAGAAGCTAAGATTGGAAATAAACTCACATGATTTCCGTAGAAAGGAATCGAAAAGGGTAAATTAAAAATGGTATCATAAGAGGATAAATCATCAGCCCATAAAAACCGTTTTCCTCTCAATGCAATATTTGATGGGAAAAACTTAAATAAGGCAAAAAATACAGGCATTTGAAGTAAGGCAGGGATACAACCAGACAACATGCTTACACCGGCTTTTCTTTGAACTGCCATGGTTTCTTGCTGACGTTTCATCGCATTTTCTTTACCAGGATATTTTTTGTTTAGTTCGTTTAATTCTGGACGAATTACTTTCATTTTTGCACTCGATACATATGATTTGTATACCAGAGGAGACATAATGATTCTTACCACAATGGTCATTAAGATGATAATCAAACCATAATTACCCATAAATCCCTCTAACATTCCAAATATTGGGATGAATATCCAACGGTTAATGGTTCCAAAAATACCCCAACCTAAATCTGCTGTTTCACTCAGGTCTGTACCTTTGTAGGTTTCAAATTGAGTATAATCAGAAGGTCCATAATACCACTTTAAACTATAATTTAGTTCTCCATTACTTAGTTCTAAGGGTGTTTTTAAACTATATTGTTTGGTGAATATACTATCCGTTTTTTCATCTTTTACTAAATCTAAAGAAGTTATTGTAGCATTATTAAAAGGTTTTTCTGATAATAATATTGAAGAGAAAAAATGTTGTTTGTAGGATACCCAATCTAAATCATTAACAACAGAGCTTTCATCGGCATTTAAATAATCAACTTCATCCTCAGATTTATAATAGTAATAAGAATACATAGTATTCTCGGTATATAAACTTTTTTCATGGCGATATCCTTTTAATGTCCAATCTAAATGGATTGTATTAGAGGAATTAATTATGGTATTTAATCCTTGAGATCGAACAGAGAAATTTACCATATAATCATCAGTCATTTCATACCGATATTCTAAAAATTGACTATCAGATACTTTTAGTTTCATTGACAATACCTGAGTTTTTCCGTTTTGTGTCAATGTGGGTTCAAAAAATAAATCTTTGGTGTTTAAAATTCTATTATCGGTAGTACCAAAGTTGATATTAAAATTGGCATTATTGTCTTTTATCATATACAGTGGCAAGGAATCATAGGTTTTGAACCCCTTAATAATTGCTTCGATTATTTGCCCCCCTTTATTGTTAACTTTTAGAAGTAATACATCATTTTCTAGAGTGGTAACTCCTTCGGTACCATGAATAGAACTAGTAGCAAAAGCTCCTAATTTATTTTGTATGGTTATTTTTTTTAAAGAATCATTTACAATAGTTGAATTTATTAATGACTTCTCTTGAGGAGTAATATTTGTTGAGTCTATAACTTTTTCCGAGGTTGATGTTGCCTTTGTTTCTACTTCTGGCATTGAGGAATTCATCCACCAAATTAATATACCTCCTATAAGAATCATTCCTATCAAGGAATTAAGATCAAATTTATTTTCTTCCATATTTTAAAAATGTCAAGTTGTCATTTT
>CATISV010000006.1 GCA_949541125.1 Flavobacterium sp. SCGC AAA160-P02 | reverse complement strand
GCTGCTGCGGCTTGATCTTGAGTTGAGAAAATATTACACGAACTCCAGGTAACCTCTGCACCTAAAGCTTTTAAGGTTTCAATCAATACAGCAGTTTGTATGGTCATATGTAAACATCCTGCAATTCTGGCTCCTTGTAGGGGTTGTTCATCTTTATATTCCTCTCTTAAGGAAATTAAGCCAGGCATTTCTGCCTCCGCTAATGCTATTTCTTTTCTTCCCCAGGATGCTAAAGAAATATCTTTAACTTTGTAGGGGATATATGTCGCTATGTTACTGCTCATTTTAATTAATTTATGACTGCAAAGTTACATAATAACTTTTAAAACATGCCACTTTATAAGACGATCCATGTCAATCAATTTACGAATGTTCTGATTTGGGACATTCAGGAATCCTTAGAAGTTTTAAGTCATCAGATTGAACTCACTGAGAACAGTCAGAATCGCATAAACTCAATGAAATCTGAAGTTCACCAACGAGGTTTTTTGAGTATTCGTCATTTATTAATAAAAGTTGGTTATTCAGATGCAGACCTATACTACGATGAATTTGGAAAACCTTATCTTAAGGATGGAAACTATATTTCTATTTCACATTCTTTTCGTTTTAGTGCCATTGCAATCTCAAAAAAAGACCCTGTAGGTATCGATATTGAAAAACAACGTGATAAGATTATAAAAATTGGGCATAAATTTACTCCTATTGATGCCTATAAAAATATAATTGATCAAGATTCATTGGTTCGTAAATTAACCATTGTTTGGGGAGCCAAAGAATCTTTGTATAAGATATATGGGAAAAGACAACTTCGTTTTTTAGAACATATTGATATCAAAGATTTTGACCTTGTTAGCAATAAAACAATAGGGATGATCAATCATGAAAACTTTACTTCTAATCACTCCATTGAGTTTTTAGAGTTAGAAGGGTATACTTGTGTTTACGCATTTTGACGATCTCACTTTAAAAAAATATTGATGCAAATTTTGATGAAAGAGCAAATTTCTATTCAGAACTTCTTATTTTCGTTCTTGTTAATTTTTTATCGATGAAAATTTCTGCTGAATTGACCTTAACTCCTCTTCAAAATAATTTTGAAGAGCCTATTATTCGCTTTATAAAAAAACTTAGAGCCTCTCAATTTGTAGTTCTTGAAAATCCTCTCAGTACCCAAATCTTTGGGGAATATGATTTATTGATGCCTTATTTAATAGAAGAAATTAAAGCATCCTTTGAGGATCAAGAAAATGTAGTGATGAATTTAAAAATTGTCAAATCTGATCGAAGCGATTATGAACCCCATTTTTAATTTTTTTACTGAGGCTTACCACCAAACCTCATTATATATTTTAATTCTTGAATTACTTGTTTTTATTTTTGGGATTGCCAGTGTAATTTTCGCTAAGAAGGAAAATATTTTAGTGTATCCGACAGGCTTAGTTGCAACCATAATCACTGTATATTTACTCTATAAGGCAGGTTATTTTGGAGATATGGTATTGAATTTTTATTATTCTGTGATGAGTATTTATGGTTGGTGGAACTGGAGTCGTAAAAAACAAGATGTATATGTAGTTCCTATTTCCAAAACAAACAAGATAGAAAAGGGAATTGGTTTTTTAATGTTTATCATTACAATGATTGTTACCTATGGGGTATATCAATATTTTGGACAAGAAATCAAATCTGAAAACTATATCGATATTTTTACTTCTGGAATTTTCTTTACTGCCATGTGGTTAATGGCAAACAAAAAGTTAGAAAATTGGACTTTATGGATTTTTGCTGATATGATTACAGTCCCTTTATATGCATATCGAGGCTTAGGAATACTATCTTTACAATATTTAATTTTTACAATCTTAGCAATTCAAGGATATTTCGCATGGAAAAAAACCTTAAACAAGCAGACGTCAACCTTGTAAAAATTGTGTTGTTTGGTCCTGAAAGTACAGGGAAAACAACATTAGCAATTCAACTCGCCAAATATTATAATACCGTTTGGGTACAAGAATATGCTCGTACTTATCTACAAAGAGTTTGGAATCAAGAGAGAAGAACTTGTGAACCGAAAGATATCATGCCCATAGCTTATGGCCAAATAGCCCTAGAAAATAGTTTAGCACAAAGAGCAGATAAAGTTCTCATATGCGATACAGATTTGTTAGAAACCAAAGTATATTCTGAGGAATATTATGGAGGTTATGTTGATCCTCTACTGGAAAAAGCAGCTACTGAAAATCTTTATGATTTATATTTTCTTACTTATATAGACACTCCTTGGGAAGCTGATGATTTGCGTGACAGACCAGAACAAAGAGAGGAAATGTTTACCGCATTTAAAAAAGCTCTGGAAGAGAACAACAGACCTTATATTTTATTAAAAGGAACTAAAGAAAATAGATTTAAAAAAGCTACTGAAGCCATTGATAAAATGATATCAAGTAAAGGAAATTTGTATTCGTATTCAGATCTACTATCAAATGAATAAAGAAGGTATTTATAAAGAAATTCTATACAAAGCAGTCAGAAGTTCAGGTGCAGGAGGACAACATGTGAATAAAGTTTCTTCTAAAGTTGAATTATCCTTTGATGTGGCTTCATCTTCTCATTTTTCAGAACTTGAAAAAGAACTTCTTTTAAAAAACCTTTCTTCTCGTCTAACTAAAAAAGGAGTTTTAAAACTTTCCTCAGGGGAAAGTAGGAGTCAACACAGCAACAAAGAAAAAGTTGTAAAGCGACTCTTTAAGTTGTTAGAAATTGGACTAAGAACACCAACAAAAAGAAAACCTATAACCATTAGTAATTCTCAAAAAGTGAAACGATTGGAAAATAAAAAACAACTTTCACAAAAGAAAAATTTAAGAAAAAAACCTAATTTAGAGTAATTATTCTTTCCATATTCAAAAATCCATTTTATTTTTGCATTGTTCTCATAAAGGGGTGCTTTTT
>CATISV010000005.1 GCA_949541125.1 Flavobacterium sp. SCGC AAA160-P02 | reverse complement strand
TTCTTCAAAAGTTGCTTTCTCAAAATTTGAGTTGTGAGGAATGATTGCGTTTTCAAACAGATAGTTAGAGCCTGTTTCATCAACTAATTCACAAACCATCAATAAATCTGGATGAACTTGATCTAATACTGTTATTAAATAAGGAGTTTTATTTTGACTCACCTCATCGCTAGAATAGTTTAATAAATTATACATCATTGCCTTGATTCGAGTCTGACCGAAACTTTGAAAAATAAACAAGTAAAAAAACAAGAACACAAAAGTTCTTTTTGAAATGTAATATTTCATTGATTCTTTAAAAGTTAGGTTTCAGACTATATTTAGCGTAGAATTTATTCAAATGTTCAACAGCTTCATCAGCAGTATCAACGATTCTGAATAATTTTAAATCAGATTTGCTGATATTTCCTTGTTCAAGTAATGTATTTTTAATCCAATCTAACAATCCACTCCAGAAAGATGACCCCACTAAAATAATTGGAAATCGTCCAATTTTATTGGTTTGAATTAATGTGATGGCCTCAAAAAGTTCGTCTAGGGTTCCAAAACCACCGGGCATAACAATAAACCCTTGCGAATATTTAACAAACATTACTTTTCGAACAAAGAAATAATGGAATTCTAAATTTTTATCCTTGTCGACCCAAGGATTGTCATGTTGTTCAAAAGGTAACTCTATATTTAAACCAACCGATGTTCCTTGACCACGGTGCGCTCCTTTGTTTCCTGCTTCCATAATTCCAGGCCCTCCTCCAGTAATGACACCGTATCCATTTTGAGTCAATTTAAAGGCAATCTCTTCAGATAATTCATAGTATTGTTCTCCGGGTTTGGTTCTTGCCGATCCAAAGATAGATACACAAGGTCCAATTTTACTGAGCTTTTCATATCCTTCAACAAACTCAGCCATTATTTTAAAAATTCCCCAAGAATCGTTGGTTTTTATTTCATTCCATGTTTTTTGATGTAATTTTTCACGGATTTTTCTATCGTCATTTATCATGTCTAGTGTGTTTTATTTTACAAAGTTAAAGTAATTCCTCCTTCAAAAACTGAGCCGTATAACTTTTTTTGTTTTTTATCAATTCTTCGGGAGTTCCTGTACACAAAATTTCTCCTCCTTTTTTTCCTCCTTCTAAGCCAATATCAATAATATAATCTGCAAGTTTTATCACATCCATATTGTGCTCAATAATCACTACGGTATTTCCTTTGTTAACAAGAGTATCTAATACTTGCATCAAGACCCTAATATCTTCAAAATGAAGCCCAGTTGTGGGTTCATCTAAAATATAAAAGGTATTTCCAGTATCTCGTTTAGATAATTCTGAGGCTAATTTAATTCGCTGTGCTTCACCACCAGAGAGTGTTGTTGATTGTTGCCCCAGTGAAATATATCCTAAGCCAACGTTTTTAATAGTTTCAAGTTTATTATAGATTTTAGGGATATGTTTAAAAAATTCTACAGCATGATCAATAGTCATCTCTAAAATATCTGCAATAGATTTTCCTTTGTATCTAATCTCAAGTGTTTCTCTGTTAAAGCGTTTTCCTTGACAGTTTTCACATTCTACATGAACATCTGGTAAAAAATTCATTTCAATAACTCGAACACCCCCGCCTTTACAGGTTTCACATCGCCCTCCTTTGACGTTAAAAGAAAATCTTCCAGGTTTGTAACCACGAATAGAGGCTTCAGGTGTTTTGGAAAATAAACTTCTAATCTCACTAAAAACTCCTGTGTAGGTAGCAGGATTAGATCGAGGAGTTCTGCCGATTGGAGATTGATCAATATCAATTACCTTATCAATATTATCCAGGCCAATAACTTTTTTATAAGGCATTGGCTCTTTGACTCCTCTATAAATATGCTTATTTAAAATAGGGTAAAGGGTTTCATTAATTAAAGTAGATTTTCCACTTCCAGAAACCCCTGTAACGCAAATCATTTTTCCTAGAGGAAATTCTACGGAAACGTTTTTTAAATTGTTTCCTGTTGCTCCCGCTAATTTTAGACACTTTCCATTTCCTTTTCTTCTATTTTTTGGAACATTAATTTTTTTTCTTTCTGCTAAGTAATCGGCAGTTAATGTATTATGTTTCAGGATATTTTGGTAAGTTCCTTTACTTTCAATTTCCCCTCCATGAATTCCAGCTCCTGGCCCAATATCAAAAATAAAGTCTGCATGTTTTATCATCTCTTTATCATGCTCAACTACTAAGACCGAATTTCCGATATCTCTTAATTTAATAAGAGAATCAATTAGTTTTTGATTATCACGTTGATGTAATCCAATACTGGGTTCATCTAAAATATACAAAACACCCACCAACTGAGACCCTATTTGAGTAGCCAAACGAATTCGTTGAGCTTCTCCTCCTGATAGTGATTTAGAGGTTCTGTCTAAAGTTAAATAATCGAGACCTACATCTAATAAAAATTGAATTCTAGTTTTAATTTCTTTTAGAATTTCAGAAGCTATGATAAGCTGTCTTTTAGATAGTTTTGTTTCTATATTTTGAAACCATTCGGCTAATTCATTAATATCTAATTTAGTAAGATTGCTGATGTTTTTTTTATCTATTTTAAAATGAAGACTTTCTCTTTTTAACCGATTACCCTTACAATCATTACAAACGATCTCTTTCATAAAACCTTTTGCCCAACGTTTTATGGAGGAACTTTCGCTATGTTTGTATTGATTTTCTATAAAGGCAATAATTCCCTCAAAATCTATTTGATAATTTCTAGTAATTCCAATACTTTTTGAAGCTATTGAAAATTTTTCATTCCCACCATTTAAAATAATCTGTAAGGCTTCTTTTGAAATGGATTTTATAGGGTCGCTTAGTTTAAAATTATATCTATTTGCAATAAGTTGGATCTGCTTAAAAATCCAACTATTTTTTTCTTCACCCAACGGAGCAATTCCACCATTTTTTATAGAAATAGTAGGGTCTGGAATTACTTTTTTAAAGTTTATTTCATTTGTAATCCCTAGGCCATTACATTGGGAACAAGCTCCTTTAGGTGAATTAAATGAAAATGTATTTGGTTCTGGATTAGGGTAAGCAACTCCAGATACTGGACACATGAGATCTTTACTAAAGTACCGAGGTTTTTCATCATCAATATCGATAACCATCAATATGTTGTTTCCAGTATATAAAGCTGTTTTAATAGTTTCTTCCAAACGTTTTTCAGAGGAGTCATTTATGATTAACCTATCAATTACAACTTCTATATCGTGTGTTTTATATCTATCTAAACGCATTCCTTTTTCGAGATCTTTGATTTCTCCGTTAACACGTACTTTTAGAAACCCTTGTTTGGATATTTGTTCAAATAATTCTCTATAATGCCCCTTTCTTGACTTGACTACCGGTGCCAACACAGCAATTCTTTTATTTTGAAAATCTTTCAAAATCAAATTTTTTATTTGATCATCACTATAACTGGTCATTTTTTCACCAGTTTCATAAGAATATGCTTCAGATGCTCTTGAAAATAAGAGTCGTAAAAAATCATAAATTTCTGTAATGGTACCCACTGTAGAACGCGGGCTTTTATTAGTTGTTTTTTGCTCAATTGAAATCACAGGGGATAGGCCATCAATTTTATCAACATCAGGACGCTCTAAGCCTCCTAAAAATTGTCGAGCATAGGCCGAAAAAGTTTCAATATATCTTCGTTGTCCCTCAGCATAAATAGTATCAAATGCTAAGGAGGATTTCCCACTACCACTTAAACCAGTAATTACAACTAGTTTTTCTCGTGGAATCGTAACATCTATATTCTTTAAATTATGAGCTCTAGCTCCAAAAACTTCAATATATTCTTGGTCTTTCAATGTTTTTCGGATTCAGAAAAATCACAAATTTACAGAATCCAATTTGTTTTTTATGTCAAACCTAATGGTAAATTTTTTATATACTAAAGTTTACGAATCGATTTTAAAATAGTTTAAAAATAAAATCTAATTACAAAATAAATGATTACAATGAAACTTTCGCACCTTAACTCTTTCCAACATAGAACTAATAAAGTATCTTGCAATAAAATTTAGATATGAATTTAATACATTCTATACGACATTATTTTGAACGACATGGGTATCATGTTTCCTCTCGTCTGGCAGATCGTCTTGGAATGAGAGCTAAAAATGTACGATTGTTTTTTATTTATTTTTCTTTTTTTACTATTGGCTTATCTTTTGGATTTTATTTAACCATAGCTTTCTTACTAAAATTAAAAGATATGGTGTATACTAAAAGAAGTTCAGTTTTTGATTTATAAAATCTAAATAACAAAGAGATGTCTCTTAAAGAATGACCAAGTTGTTAAAAAAATAAAATAATAATAATGATATAGACATATGAAAACTATATTTAAATCGAAATTCCAGAAAGCTATAATGCTTTTATTTTTTGTCTTGATGATAGGAATTATTGGCTACATGTCACTTTCAGGGTATTCATTTGTAAATGCATTGTATATGACCGTTATTACGGTATCTACAGTTGGATTTGGTGAAATTGAACCTTTAAATGATCAAGAAAAGTTATTTACCATCTTTTTGATTACGATTAGTATCATTAGTTTTGGTTATACTGTTTCTGCTTTGACGGAGTATATTATTAGCGGTCAGTTGTTTCAACATTTTAAATTGAAAAAAGTGCAAAAAAAAATAGAAAAATTAAACGGACACACCATAATTTGTGGTTTTGGTAGAAATGGAAAGCAAGCCATAAAAAAGTTACAAAATTATAAGAAGGATTTTGTAATTATTGAACAGTCAGAAGAAATTATTAATAGCATTGATTTGAGTGGATTTTTAAATGTAAAGCAAGATGCGACTACAGATGAAGCTCTAATAAATGCAGGAATAGAAAGAGCAGAGAATTTAATTACAGCATTGCCCTCAGATGCAGATAATCTGTTTGTTGTTCTATCTGCAAGACAATTAAATGGCAATTGCAGAATTATTAGTAGAGCGTCCAATGAAAGTTCTTACAGTAAGTTAAAAATCGCAGGAGCCAATAATGTTATAATGCCCGATAAATTAGGAGGAGATCATATGGCTTCTCTGGTAGTGACTCCTGATGTCATTGAATTTGTTGGTCGATTAACGATAGAAGGAGAAGAAACTGCAAATTTAGAAGAAATTTCAGTGAACGATTTACCAATAGAATATTTGAATAAAACCATTTTAGATTTAGATTTAAGAAGAAAAACAGGCTGTAATGTCATAGGATTCAAAACACCAAATAATAACTATATCATAAATCCTGAATCTTCTGTTGAATTACAAAAAGATTCACATCTAATTGTTTTAGGAAGACCAGAGCAAATTTCTGAGCTTCGAGTGCTTTTTTAAGATGTCTATTGCGTAAACTATTGTTGTTTATATTATTAAAATTGGTAATAATACATGAAGAAAATTGTCATTACAGGAAGTAATGGATTACTGGGTCAAACTCTGCTTAACCTTCTAATGAAAGATTTAGATAGTTATAGAGTATATGGTTTGTCAAGAGGAAAAAATAGAACCGGAAGAGATGATTTTTCCTATCATAGTATGGACATTACAAATTACAATCAATTAAAAGACTGTCTATATGCAATAAAACCAGATTTCATAGTTAATACGGCTGCAATGACCAATGTAGATCTTTGTGAAGAGCAAAAAGAAGTATGTCATCAAATAAATATTGATGCTGTAGAAAATTTGAGTAAGATTTGTTCAAAGATTCATTCCCATTTAATTCAAATATCAACAGACTTTATTTTTGATGGTGTTAAAGGTAACTACAAAGAATCCGACATGCCAAATCCCTTAAGTATTTATGGAAAATCTAAACTAAAGTCAGAGGAAGTACTTCTTAATTCTAGCATTCAATTTACTATTTTGAGAACGATTCTGGTATATGGAAAAGTGAATAATCTAGGAAGAAATAATATTGTATTATGGGTACAAGAAATGTTAGAAAAGAAGAAAGAAATTAATATGGTTTATGATCAATATAGAATGCCAACCTATGTTGAAGACCTGGCAATGGCTTGCAAAATATCAATTGATAAAGGGGTAAATGGTATTTTTAATATATCTAGTAACCAATTATTAAGTATTTTTCAAATAGCACAACAAGTTGCGGAGGTTTTTGGGCTTCAAAAAGAATTAATAGTTCCAATTTCAACAGAGACCTTAGATCAAAAAGCGCTGAGGCCTCCAAAAACAGGATTCAATCTATCAAAAACTAACAAAGAGTTAGGTTTACATACTAAATCTTTCAAAGAAGATTTACAAAGGTTTAAAGAATCACTCTCTTGAAAAACTACATTTATCCTTTAAAAGTTGTTCAAAGCTCATTTTTTTATGATATTGCGACTTTGTAAAATTTAAAACAACACCTCATGAAGAAAAAACTCTTTTCAATCCTATTTTTAATAACACCAATGTTAATTTTTGCACAAGAAAAAGGGATAGCAGAAAAAATTAATGAAGGTTTTAAACCAGTAGCTGATGTTTGGGGAAGTATTGTTTTTTACCCAATAAAATTAGGTGGAGGAGTTGAGATGCCTTTGGTCATTATTATGTTACTTTTAGCAGGTTTAATATTTACAATCATATTCAAATTTGTTAATATTAGATTATTTCCAATCTCTATTAATATTGTACGAGGAAAATATGACGATGTTGATCATGTAACTTCAGATGAAATGGTAGGAGATTCAACACCAGGAGGAGACGCAATTGAAACCATTAGAGTTGAAGGAAATGAAGGAGAAGTTACCCACTTCCAGGCATTAACAGCAGCTTTATCAGGAACTGTCGGTTTAGGTAATATTGCCGGAGTTGCCGTTGCTTTATCCTTGGGAGGTCCAGGAGCTACTTTTTGGATGATTATTGCAGGTTTAATTGGGATGTCTTCAAAATTTGTAGAATGTACATTGGGTGTAAAGTATCGCGATGTAGGTGAAGATGGAACTGTCTATGGAGGTCCAATGTATTATCTTAAGAAAGGCTTAGCAGATGTAGGTAAAAGTGGATTAGGTAAAGTACTGGCAGTTGTATTTGCAGTGATGGTCATTGGAGGTTCGTTTGGTGGTGGAAATATGTTTCAAGCAAATCAAGCAGCACAACAATTTGGAAGTATGATAGGATCCAACGATTTGTCAACAGCATTAGTATTTGGAATTGTTATGTCTGCTTTAGTAGCTTTGGTAATCATTGGAGGTATTAAAAGAATAGGGAGTATTACAGAAAAGATTGTACCGTTTATGGTGGGTGTATATTTTATAGCTGCGATTATAATTTTGGTAGTTAATTTTTCAAAGATAGGAAATGCTTTTGAACAAATTATAGATGGGGCATTTAATGCTAAAGGAATTTCTGGAGGTTTATTGGGGGTGTTAATTATTGGATTTCAAAGAGCAGCATTTTCAAATGAAGCTGGGGTAGGTTCTGCAGCAATTGCACATTCAGCGGTAAAAACAAAATATCCTGCATCTGAAGGATTGGTTGCTTTATTAGAACCGTTTATTGATACCGTTGTTGTTTGTACAATGACAGCTTTGGTTATAATTATAACAAATGGAGATGGAGGGATTATGACTTATGGTGTAAAATCTCCAGATGGAGTTTTAGCAACATCCAAGGCATTTGCTTCAGTAATTCCATGGTTTCCATATATATTAACAATTGCTGTAGTCTTGTTTGCTTTTTCAACCATGTTGTCATGGTCTTATTATGGTTTGCAAGGTTGGATGTACTTGTTTGGTCGCTCAAAAGCATCTGATTATGCTTATAAAATTTTATTCTGCTTATTTGTTATCATCGGCTCAGCAGCAAGCTTGGGAGCGGTTACTGATTTTTCTGATGCTATGATCTTTGCGATGTCAGTACCCAACATCATCGGTTTATGTTTCCTATTCCCTAAAGTTCGTGAAGAGTTGACAAAATATTTGAAAGCTATCGGAATTACATAAAGATAAATTTTTTAATAAACTGAACTTAATAGTTATTTATTGGTGCTAGGAAAAAGATAAAATGAAAAAAATGAGACCCCATTTTTGGTATACTACAAACCAACGAAATGGGATTTTGTTCCTGTTAGCTATTATTTTCATAATTCAACTTCTTTATCATTTTTTAAATTTTGGAAATCAAGAGATACTAGCTTTTAACCAAGACAAGATCAATTCACTACAACATCAAATAGATAGTTTACACCAACATGATCTAGCAATTAAAAAATTTAAAATCTATCCATTTAACCCCAATTATATCTCAGATTTCAAGGGCTATCAATTGGGTATGAACACCAAACAGATCGATCGTTTATTGGCTTTTAGAAATAAAAGATTGTTTGTTAATTCAGCAAAAGAATTTCAACAAGTAACAAAAATATCAGATAGTCTATTAAATAGCATGAGTCCTTATTTTAAATTTCCAGAATGGATTCAGAAAAAGAAAAAAAGGAGATACGATAAAAACTTTTCTTATCACACCATAAAACACAATATTAGCGACATTTCTACAAATGATATCAATAAGGCGAATAAAAATGACTTTTTATCAATTACAGGTGTTGACGATGATCTTTCAGACAGAATTATCAAATATCGTTCTAAATTACAGGGATTTTCAATACCTGAACAACTTTTTGAAGTTTGGGGAATACATCGGGAAGTTGGTTCTCAAATTTTAGAGGTCTTTTCAATTATAGAAAAACCAGTAATTGATAAAATTAATTTGAATACTGCATCGTTTAAGGAAGTTCTATCAAATCCTTATATAAATTATGAATTGTGTGTAAAAATATTTGATTATCGAGATGAAGTGGCAGAACTTCAATCAATATCAGAATTAAAAAATATCAAAGGTTTTCCAAATAAAAAATACAATAGAATTGTTTTATATTTACATGCTCAATAGTAAACATAAATTATTTTAATAGTACCAATGTATTTTACTGAAGAACATCATGTGTTTAGAAAAAGTTTCAGAGATTTTTTAAAAAAAGAAGTAGTTCCTCATATTGAAAAGTGGGAAAAAACAGGTAAAATAGATAGATTTATTTGGGAAAAGTTTGGAGAAATGGGATACTTTGGTCTTAGTTATCCAAAGGAATATGGAGGAATCAGTTTAGATATCTTTTACATGGTCATCTTCCTAGAAGAACTACAAAAAGTTAATTCAGGTGGTTTTGCTGCAGCAATTTGGGCACATGTTTATTTAGCCATGACTCATGTTTATAAAGAAGGAGACGATCAAATAAAGAGAAAATATTTAACCCCAAGTATTGCTGGAGAAAAAATAGGATGTCTTTGTATTACAGAACCCTCTTGTGGTTCAGATGTTGCTGGTATCAAAACAACAGCAATAAAGGAAGAAGCTTTTTATATAATTAATGGTTCTAAAACCTTTATAACAAATGGAGTTTACTCTGATTATCTAATTGTAGCAGCTAAAACTGATTTAACATCTAAACATTCAGGGATGTCAATTTTTA
>CATISV010000004.1 GCA_949541125.1 Flavobacterium sp. SCGC AAA160-P02 | reverse complement strand
CCTCTTCCCATCATCACAGATTCTGTAGAGCTCAAGCAATGTGATGATGATACGGATGGTTATTCATATTTTAATTTAAATGAAGCATCCACGGATATATCGACCAATTTTAGTAATGAGACCTTTATTTTTTACCCTACACTAATCGATGCAGAGAATGATACCAATGCTTTTTCTGCTTCTCAGGCACTCGTTTTTAGAAACAGAACAGAAACCACAGATATTGTATGGTCCAGAGCTATTTCTGAATTTGGATGTTTCCGTATTGCACAGGTTAATTTAGTTGTTTCCACCACAGGAATCCCTGCCACATTTCAAAGAAACTTTAATGTCTGTGATGACTTTTTAGATCTCGATGGGAATGATACCGTTAATAATGACGATACAGATGGAGTCTCCTCCTTTGACTTTAGTTCAGTAACACAAGAAGTGATTGATATTTTTCCGACAACTCAGCAACTTACAGTAACCTATTATAGAAATCAAGCGGATGCTTTAGCTGAAATAAATCCTATTTTAGATCCATCAAACTATCGTAATATAGGGTATCCCTCCACACAAAATATATTCATTCGTGTGGATAGTGATCTGGATAACGATTGTCTTGGTTTTGGGTCCCATATTACTCTAACGGTAGATCCAGTACCTACTGTAAATCCTTATGGCAATCTAGAGCTTTGCGACAACCTAGATGATGGAGATGGTTTTAATGGGATTGTACAAACCTTTAATCTAGAGGCACAAACACCTATTATTCTTGGAACACAAGATCCTTCTAATTTTACTGTAAGTTATCATACCTCTGCAGCGGATGCTCTCTCTGGTGATGACCCTATTGTCAATACAACGATGTACGAGAATACTATTCCTAACCTGGAAACGATCTATGTTCGTGTAGAGAACAATACAACAGGCTGTTATACCAATCATACTTCTTTTGATTTGATTGTTAATCCATTGCCGGTTGCCAATTTTGTAGACGATCTAGAGATTTGTGATGATAATTCTGATGGTTCTGCTCAAAATGGATTTTCTCAAAGCTTTGATTTAGAATTACAAACTGCTGGTATTCTTGGAACACAAGATCCTTCGCAGTTTAGTGTAAGCTATCATGCTAGTCTTGCTGATGCTCAAGCAGGTGTCTTACCGCTTGGAAGTCCTTTTTCCAATTCGGTTCCCTTCTCACAGATTATCTATGTACGTGTATACAATGCAGCAACGCAGTGTGCCAATGGAATTTCGAACTTTAACGTGATTGTTAATCCTGAGCCTACCACAGACAATGTATCAAATCTATCCTATTGCGATGATGATACCGATGGTGATGACACCAATGGATTTGTACAAAATATTGATTTAGATGGTCAGATTCCTGGAATATTGGGCCCTCTTCAAGATGAAGACGACTTTACCGTTACTTTTCATGAGACACAAGCAGATGCTACAGCAGGTACAGCTCCTTTAACTACTCCATATGCCAATACCATCGCAAATCAACAAACCATCTTTGTAAGAGTGGTTAATGATGACACTGGTTGTGTTAATGATGACTTTACTTTTGATGTGATTATAAATCCATTGCCTGACTTTACAGTTACCTCTCCCCAAATTGTATGTTTAAGTGGTCCTCCTCTAACCATAGAGGTAGAGAATCCTCTAACCATTTATGACTACCTATGGACAACGCCTGATGGAGATACCATTATTGGATCTGAGATTACCATTACCTCTGGTGGACTCTATACAGTTACTGCTACAACAACCGATGGAACTGGATGTACAAGAACCAAACAAATACAGGTCAATGAATCTATTGTAGCCACCATTACTGATGATGATGTAAGCATTGTTGATGATTCTGATAATAATTCCATTAGCATAGACCCTACAAATCTGGGGATTGGAGATTATCAATATGCACTGATCAATGAAAACGGACAACAAACACCGTTTCAGGACGATCCTTTGTTTGAAAACTTAGAGGGTGGTTTTTATACCATCGTTGTACAGGATAAAAATGGTTGTAGACCCAATGCAGAATTACTAGTATCAGTGATAGAATTTCCAAAGTTCTTTACTCCTAATAATGATGGTATAAAAGATACCTGGGCTATTAAAGGTGTCAACTCAACATTTTTCCCAAGCTCTAAAATATATATCTTTAATCGATTTGGAAAAGTAGTTGCTCAAATTGATATTGATAGTCCTGGATGGACAGGAACTTATAATGGGAAGGTATTGCCATCCGATGATTATTGGTTCTCGGTAAATCTAGTCGATAGAAATGGAAGCGTCAGAAATAGAAAAGGAAACTTCTCACTGATAAGAAGGTAAGATTATCATTTTTTTTCGTTTTGTTCATCATGTGCATTAAAAGGATTTGTATTTTTATGGTATGGATTTTAAGCTAAAATCAGAATTCAAACCAACAGGTGATCAACCAGATGCAATTAAACAATTAGTTGAGGGTATTTACTCTAATGAGAAGTTTCAAACTCTTTTAGGAGTAACAGGTTCAGGAAAAACATTTACGGTAGCTAATGTTATTCAAGAAACAAAAAAACCAACATTAGTATTAGCACATAATAAAACATTAGCTGCCCAATTGTATTCTGAATTCAAGCAATTTTTCCCAGATAATGCTGTTGAATACTTTGTTTCTTACTATGATTATTATCAACCTGAGGCTTATATTCCTGTCACTGGAACCTATATAGAGAAAGATTTATCTATCAATGAGGATATAGAAAGACTCCGTTTAAGTACAACTTCTTCTCTACTATCTGGTCGTAGGGATGTACTTGTAGTAGCTTCTGTTTCTTGTTTATATGGAATTGGGAACCCTGTAGAATTTAAAAAAAATGTAATTCTAGTTGAAGTGGGACAGCTTATTTCTAGGACAAAATTATTACATCAATTAGTAAATAGTTTATATTCGAGAACGGATATTGAAATTAAAAGTGGAACTTTTAAAGTTAAGGGAGATGTGGTGACCATATTTCCTTCCTATGGAGAAAATGGGTATAGAATCCATTTTTTTGGTGATGAAATTGAAGAAATAGAATCTATTGATCTTGTAAGTAATAAAGTAATAGAAACATATGAAAGCCTGACTATTTATCCAGCAAATTTATTTGTTACCTCACCAGATGTTTTGCAAAATGCTATTCATCAAATTCAAGAGGATATGGTTAAACAAGTAGAGTATTTTAAAGAAATAGGGAAACAATTAGAAGCAAAAAGGTTAAAAGAAAGAACTGAGTTTGACCTAGAAATGATTCGTGAATTAGGGTATTGCTCGGGTATAGAAAATTACTCACGCTATCTAGATGGTCGGGAAGCTGGTACCAGACCCTTTTGTCTATTGGATTATTTTCCAGATGATTATTTAATGGTTATTGACGAAAGTCATGTAACTATTCCACAAACACATGCTATGTATGGTGGAGATAGAAGTAGAAAAGAAAACTTAGTAGAATATGGATTTCGATTACCCGCTGCTATGGATAATAGACCTTTAAAATTTGAAGAGTTCGAAGCATTACAAAATCAAACTATTTACGTGAGTGCAACTCCTGCAGATTATGAATTACAAAATACAGAAGGTGTTTTTATTGAACAAATCATTCGTCCAACAGGATTGTTAGACCCAAAAATTGATGTAAGATCAAGTATTCATCAAATCGATGATTTAACTGAAGAGATTCAAATTAGAGTAGAAAAAGATGAACGTACTTTAGTTACTACTTTAACTAAAAGAATGGCTGAAGAATTGACAAAATATTTGAGTAGAATTTCTATACGTTGTCGATATATTCACTCAGATGTAGATACGCTGGAACGTGTAGAAATAATGCAAGATTTACGAAAAGGATTATTCGATGTATTGATTGGAGTAAATCTTTTAAGAGAGGGTTTGGACTTGCCAGAAGTATCATTAGTTGCCATTTTAGATGCTGATAAAGAAGGATTCTTAAGGTCTCATCGTTCCTTAACTCAAACCATTGGAAGAGCGGCAAGAAATATAAACGGAGTGGCAATTATGTATGCAGATAAAATTACCAAAAGCATGCAATTGACAATTGATGAAACTAGAAGAAGGAGAGAAAAACAAGTGGCGTACAATACAAAAAATAACATTACTCCTACTCAAATACATAAAAAAATTGATGATACATTGTCTAAAAAAGCAGTAGCCTCTTACCAATATAATAATGCTATAAAACAAGCAGCAGAAAGAGATTTACAATACCTACCCAAATCTGAAATAGAAAAACGCATCAGAGAAAAAAGAAAACTTATGGAAGAAGCCGCAAAAGCATTAGACTTTATTATTGCTGCTCAACTAAGGGATGAGATTCATGTTTTAAAGCAACAACTATAAAATTGAATGAAAAACTTAATTAGCACCCTATTTTTTTTGATGGTATCAAATATTTATTCTCAACAACTAAAAACTGTATTCGTTATAGAACCAAAAAAGCTTTATCTGTTTGTCGTTTATTCACAATCACGATAAACCCACTAGTTATGTTAATTTATGTTAAAAATTAAGGTTTTAACTACCTTCTTGTATCTTTATCGTAATATCGTAAGACTTAAAACTAACAATAATCTAAAATGAAAAAAACACTATTACTAGCAAGTGCTTTATTGATAATGTTTTCTTGTCAAAAAGAAGCAACAAAAGAAGATGTTGTAAACTATGCGAGTTCTATTACTCAGGATGAGTTAAAAGAACATTTATACATATACTCTTCAGATGAATTTGAAGGCCGTAATACTGGTGATCCTGGACAGAAAAAAGCTGTTGAATATATAAAAAAACAATATGAAGCTATGGGTGTTAAACCGCTAATTGAAGGAAATTATTTTCAAAAAGTGCCTTTAAATATTGTAAAAACACCAAAAGTATCTATAACCAACAATGATAAATCATTTAATTACTTTGATGATTTTATTTCACTAGGATCTGCTAATTCATCAACAGTATCAGCTTCAGAAATTGTATATGCTGGATTTGGTATTGATGATGACAAGTATTCTAATTACACTAACCTAGATGTAAAAGGAAAAATCGTTGTGGTTAAAAACGGAGAACCAAAAGATAAATATGGTAATAATGTTATTACTGGTGATAAAGAAGCTTCAAAGTGGTCTAATGGTCGTCAAGAACTTTCCGCAAAAAGAAATACAGCGAAGGATAAAGGTGCAAAGGCATTATTCTTCATGAATGATGACTTATTTAATCAATATGCTAGATATTTCAAAGGATTAGAAACAAGAGGTGTAAGTAGTCGTTTGTCTTTGCCTGTAAAAAAAGATGGTGAATCTGATATGTATCAGTTTTTAATAAGTAATAAAATGGGTAAATCATTAGTAGCAAATATCGAGAAGTCTGACAAACCTTCTTATGAAACAGCAAAATTTGAAATGGTTTTTGAAGCATCCTCTGAATCCAAACCATCAGAAAATGTAGCTGCCTATATAAAAGGTTCTGAAAAACCTGATGAATATATCATTATTTCCTCTCATTTAGACCATATAGGTGTAGACGCAGATGGAGAGGTATTTAATGGTGCCGATGATGATGGTTCTGGAACAGTTGCTATGTTAGAAATAGCAGAAGCATTTAAAACAGCAGCAGACTATGGTCACGGACCAAAACGCTCAATTATTTTCTTACATGTAACAGGAGAAGAAAAAGGATTATTGGGTTCCAGATACTATACAGATTATGAGCCTCTTGTTCCATTAGAAAATACTATCACTGACTTAAACATTGATATGATTGGACGTATCGATCCAAAACGTGAAGGAGATCGTAATTATATTTACTTAATTGGGAGTGATAAACTAAGTACAGATTTACACAATATCTCTGAACAAGTAAATAAGCAATATGTAAATATAGAATTAGACTACAAATACAATGCAGAAAATGATCCAAATCGTTTCTACTATCGCTCAGATCATTATAGTTTTGCAAAGAATAACATTCCAGTTATTTTCTATTTCAATGGTACTCATGCTGATTATCACAAAATAAGTGATACCCCAGATAAGATTAACTATGATTTATTAGAGAATAGATCTCGTTTAATTTTCCATACTGCTTGGGAGATAGCAAATCGTGATGAACGTCTTGTAGTAGATAAAATTGAAGAAAAGGGAAAGTCTTAAGCTAAAAAAAATTGATTAGAAACGCCACTCGAATGAGTGGTGTTTTTTTTATAGATTATTTATATTTACAAATACTAAAGAGCATTTATAAAAATTGTTGCTGCAATTCCGAAACCTGCTCCAGAAATAAATAAGTTCCATTTAAAATGTTCTCCATTAATTACTTTTGAATAGAACCATAAGGCAATCATAAAAAGTAACACTATAAACAATTGTCCAGCTTCAATACCAATATTAAATAAAAATAGTGGCATTAAAATATTGTCACTAAACAACATAAACTTAAAATTACTAGCAAATGCTAATCCATGAATTAATCCAAAGACTAAGGCTATTAAGTACTTAATTTTAGCGTCTGAAAACTTTCTTTTTTTATCATAATTAATGACATTCGCTATGGCAGTTAGCATAATTGTAAAAGGTATTAATAAGTCTATTAATTTTGGATTGGTAGGTATTATATCAAAAGCACTAAGAATAAGTGTACCGCTATGCCCAATAGTAAATGCAGTAATGATTATTAATATTTGTTTCCATTCTTTTAATTTGAAGGCAGCACATAATGTCATAACAAATAATAGATGGTCATATGCATTAATATCTACAATATGCTCCCATCCACTAAGAAAAAAAGTATTAATAGTAATCATTGATAAAAAAGTTAAAAAGTATATGAATATAAATAGTTTTCGAATTTACTTTCAAAATTATAATTTGGAAGAAAAGGAGGTATTTGTATGGTCATCCAATTTGATTGTAAATCAGGAAATTTTTCAAAAAGAAGTTCATTTTCAATATTGAGTTTGTTTCCTTTTTTAAGTGTAATAAATGTACTATAGAATGATAGTGTCATGACATTATTTGCCACTTTATATTTATCAATCGCTAAAGGTAATTTATTGCCATCAATAAAAATTTTATAGTTAGTAATAAAGTAATTTTCTATTCTTAAAAGATCATCTTTAGTAAGACTTTTGTTATTAATTCTATTTTCTAAATTTGGTCCTATTGCCGGTGCAAAATCATCAATAAAAACTTTACATTCCATACTAATAACTTTAGTTTCTGAATCGTATTTAATGATTGAAGAAGTTAACTTAATAGGGTGGCTAAATGAAAAGAGAATGAATAGCGAACTAAGAATTATAATTTGTTTGTATTTTTTCATTTAAAACCTCATAAATATTACTAGGATTTTAACCTTATTGTAAATATATAAAATTAGATTTTAATACATTTAAGATGTTCCTCTAGTATCTTTATTTTCTCATAGGCTATATTTATAGCCTATAACTAGTCACAATATTAGAATCGTATATAAAAATAAAAAACGACGTTTCAGATGAACGTCGTTTTTTATTTTTATATATTTTGGGAAACTATAAACCTAATACTTCTTGAACTTTATCTGCAGCTTCTTGAAATTCAGTTGCTGAAATAATTTCCATTCCACTATTGTCAATTAATTCCTTCGCTTCTTTTGCATTGGTTCCTTGTAAACGACAAATAATAGGCACATTAATTTTATCTCCCATATTTTTATAGGCATCTACAACCCCTTGCGCTACTCTGTCACAACGAACTATACCTCCAAAAATATTCACTAGGATTGCTTTTACATTTGGGTCTTTTAAAATAATTCCAAAAGCAGTTTCAACACGTTGAGCATCTGCTGTACCACCAACATCTAGAAAGTTAGCAGGATCTCCACCTGCTTGTTTAATTAAATCCATTGTACCCATTGCTAGTCCAGCGCCATTGACCATACATCCAACATTTCCATCTAAGTCAACATAATTAAGACCCGCCGCTTTTGCTTCTACCTCGATTGGATTTTCCTCTCTTAAATCACGTAATTCAATATAATCTTTATGACGAAACAAGGCATTGTCATCAAGGGTAACTTTTGCATCTACCGCTAAAATTTTATCATCTGAGGTCTTCAATACAGGATTAATTTCAAACATAGATGAATCTGATTTACTGTAGGCAGTATATAAAGCGGCAACAAATTTTGTCATTTCTTTAAATGCTCCTCCAGACAATCCAAGGTTAAAGGCAATTTTACGAGTTTGAAAAGGTAAAATACCTAAGATGGGGTCTATTTCTTCAGTAAAAATTAAATGTGGTGTTTCTTCCGCGACTGTTTCAATGTCCATCCCTCCTTCTGTAGAATACATAATCATATTTCTACCCGTATTTCTGTTTAATAAAACAGACATATAATATTCTTCAGGTTCTGAACCGCCAGGGTAATAAACATCTTCAGCAATTAAGACTTGATG
>CATISV010000003.1 GCA_949541125.1 Flavobacterium sp. SCGC AAA160-P02 | reverse complement strand
TTTGTTAGCATACAGTTCAAAACAATCAATTTATGATCCTTAATTTATCCCGAATTTGATAAATAAATAGACTTTAAGGAGTCTTTTTCCAAAGGATTTTTTTAAGCATTCAAAGGTTTTCCATCCCAAGCAGCTTTAGCCGCTTCTTTCATGGCTTCAGAATAGGTAGGGTGTCCATGACAAATTCTTGCGATGTCTTCTGCCGAGCCACTAAATTCCATGACAACGACAGCTTCCATGATTAAATCTGCAGCTCTAGCTCCCACAATATGAACCCCTAAAACTTCGTCTGTATTTTTATCAGCGAGTACTTTTACAAAACCATCAATGTCTCCACTTGCTCGAGAACGTCCCAGAGCTCTCATTGAAAATTTTCCTGAATTATAGTCTCTTTTCTCATCTTTTAATTCTTGCTCTGTTTTTCCAACAGCAGCAACCTCTGGCCAAGTATATACAATTCCAGGAATTAAGTTGTAATTGATATGTGGTTTCTGTCCGGCAATCATTTCTGCAACAACTACCGCTTCTTCTTCCGCTTTGTGCGCAAGCATTGCCCCTTTAACAACATCTCCAATTGCGTACACGTTTGGAATATTTGTTTGTAGATGATCATTAATCTGAATTTGACCTCTTTCATTGACTTTGATGCCAATATTTTCTAATCCAAGTCCTTCTGTATAGGCTTTTCTTCCAACAGAAACCAAGCAATAATCACCCTTAAACTCAACTTCAACTCCTTTTTTGTTTGTTGCTTTTACAGTAATTTCATTTCCTTTTCTTTCAACAGAATTCACCCCATGACTGGTAAAGAATTTTAAGCCTTGTTTCTTTAAAACTTTTTGTAATTCTTTAGAAACATCAGTATCCATTTCTGGTACAATTGTATTCATATATTCTATCACGGTTACATTGGCTCCCAATCGTTTATAAACAGAGCCCAATTCCAAACCAATGACTCCACCACCTATCACCAATAAATGTTTTGGGATTTCAGGAAGATTAAGTGCTTCCGTGGAGGTAATAATTCTTTCTTTATCTAATGTGATAAAAGGTAAATTAGAAGGTTTTGATCCTGTAGCAATGATGATATTTTTTCCTTCAATTGTTTCTTCAGGACCATCACTCATTGAGACTTTGACATGGTTCTTATCCACAAAAGAACCCATTCCTTCATATACCTTAATCTTGTTTTTATCCATTAAATAGTTGATTCCGCCTGTTGTTTGTTCTACTACTTTGGCTTTACGATCAATCATTTTCGGGAAATCAATTTTAGGAGTATCTACTAGTATTCCATGTTCCTCAAAATGTTTTACGGCATCGTAATAATGATGTGAGGAATCTAACAAAGCTTTGGATGGGATACACCCTACATTTAAACAAGTACCTCCTAAAGTTGAGTATTTTTCTATGATGGCAGCTTTAAGCCCTAATTGAGAAGCTCTTATTGCGGCAATGTATCCTCCAGGTCCGGAGCCAATAACGATGACATCGTAATTCATAATGAATAAAAGATTTAGATGTACAAAAGTACATATAAATGTGGATAAAATTTAAAATTTGACTAGATTTACTAGTCAGGACAATTAACAATTTAATACTCAATCATTATTCAACATAAAGTATTTATTATAGGATCGGTTTGGGTAGAACC
>CATISV010000002.1 GCA_949541125.1 Flavobacterium sp. SCGC AAA160-P02 | reverse complement strand
TATATACAGTAGTTATTATTACTGCAAAGTACAAAAAACCACTAAATTTTACAAAATGACATTTTTGTTTACAATTTTTTACAGATTATATATTTTGTTATACAAATTTTTATGAATTTCTACGATTTTCTTTCTCTTCATTTTAAGGGTAGGAGTCAAGTGCCCAGATTCTGGTGTCCATTCTTCTTTGGTAATTTCAAATTCTTTGATTTGTTCCCATTTTCCAAAGTTTTTATTACAAATATTGATTTCTTTTTGAATTCTTTCTCGTACCTCATTATCCTTATAAACGGTATTTATTTCATACCCTTTTCTTTTTGCCCATTGGTTTACGAATTCAAAATTAACTTGGATCAAAGCGGCAGGCATTTTCTGCCCTTCACCAATAACCATTACTTGTTCTATAAAACGAGATTTTTTTAGTTCACATTCTAATACAGTTGGAGCAATGTATTTCCCGCCAGAGGTTTTAAAAATTTCTTTTTTTCGATCTGTAATTTTTAAAAACCCATCGGAATCTAATTCTCCAATATCTCCAGAATGAAGATATCCATTCTTTATTGTTTCTGCAGTTAATTCCTCTCTTTTATAATAGCCTTGCATTACTCCATGGCCTTTGATTAAGATCTCACCATCTTTTGCAATTTTAATTTCCACACCTTTTAAAGGTTTTCCAACTGTTCCAATTTTTAATGAATTGTTTCTCAGATCATTTAAGGTTGCTCCTGGTGAAGACTCAGTCATTCCATAGCCTTCATATACTGGAATGCCAGCTGCAGTAAAAACCCTAATTAATCTAGGTTGAAGAGCAGCACTTCCAGAGATCATAAATTCTAAATTGCTACCCAAAGCTTCTTGCCATTTATTAAAAATTAGTTTTCTAGCAATATTCAATTTAAAATGATACCAGGCTCCATTTTGTTTGTATGGCTTATAAGATTCTCCTAATTCTAGTGCCCAAAAGAAAAGTTTCTTTTTTATGCCTGTCAATTGACTTCCTTTATCTACAATTTTGTCAAATATTTTTTCTAGCAACCTCGGAACTACCGCTAGCATGCTAGGTTTAACTTCTTTAATATTATCTCCCAATAGTTCAATGCTTTCTGCAAAATAAATACTAAAACCCATCATTTGACAATAATATCCGGAAACCCTTTCAAATACATGACTAACAGGTAAATAACTAATTACTTTTTTTCCAGATCCTTCAATCTTTAGTCTATCTGCTGTTGCTTTTATATTCTGAACGATATTTTCATGAGATAACATAACCCCTTTGGGTGTTCCAGTTGTTCCAGAGGTGTAAATAATCGTTGCAATATCATTAGGACTTACAGACTTTTTTAATTCCTCCACATTATGCTGAGTTGTTTCATCTTTCCCCATTTCTAAAAAAGAATTCCAACCAATGTCCGAATCATCATCCAATCTAAAAATTCCTTTGAGTTGTGTTTTTTTCTGAACAGCTTTCACCTTTTCGTAAATATCATCACCAGCAATAAAACAATATTTTGAATCCGAATGATCTAAAACATATTGATAATCTTTTTCAGATAATGTTGCATATAGTGGTACATTCTGTGCCCCTATTTGTAAAACTCCAATATCTATAAAATGCCATTTGGGTTGATTTAAAGGAACAATGATTGCTATTTTGTCATTAGGTTTAATTCCTAGTTTAAGAAGTGATCTACTTACTTGATTCGTAATATCAATAAACTCTTGGGTTGTATAACTTATCCAATCATTATTTTTTTTATAAACAAGAGATTTTTGTTGGGGAAAGTTATTCTTCTGGTATTGAATACAATCAAATAAACG
>CATISV010000001.1 GCA_949541125.1 Flavobacterium sp. SCGC AAA160-P02 | reverse complement strand
TCTGTAGAATACATAATCATATTTCTACCCGTATTTCTGTTTAATAAAACAGACATATAATATTCTTCAGGTTCTGAACCGCCAGGGTAATAAACATCTTCAGCAATTAAGACTTGATGGACTTTTTTTCCTTCTGCAGATGTCTGGGGTGTAATCAACATCATTCCCAAAATATCATTTGAAATACTTTCAACTTCCTGAAGACTTTTAGCTAATTTTACTCCACCTCCTTTTCCACGACCACCGGCATGAACTTGTGCCTTTATAACGTACCAAGCTGTTCCTGTTTCTAAAGTTAATTGATTTGCAGCTTCTACAGCTTCTTTTGGAGTATTAGCAACAATTCCGCGCTGAATTCTCACGCCAAAACTATTTAAAATTTCCTTTCCTTGATATTCGTGTAAATTCATTTATTACTTTAGTTTAAAACGCTAGCAAAAATACAAATTCAAAATCAAAATCATAAAAAAGAGAATGATAAAATAAACAATAAATTTAAAAAACTTTGAAAACTACTATCTATATATTATTGTTTATTATTTCATAAGAGAATATTTCATTTTAATTTGTATATTTAAGATAAAATCTTGAATGGAGACTCTTATTTCGATGGTTTTTTAATATTTTCGTTTTCACAAATTATATTCTATGGTTATTGCAAAAAATATACATAAATATTATGGTGATGTTGAAGTTTTAAAAGGTGTTAATCTCAAAATAAATAAAGGAGAAATTGTGGCTGTAGTTGGCCCCTCTGGAGCTGGAAAAACAACACTACTCCAAATTCTAGGAACACTAGAAAAACCTTCTAAAAAAGAACATTATAATTTAGAGATCAATGGAATTTCTTTAGAGAATTTATCTGAAAAAAAAATTGCATCCTTTAGAAATAGACATATTGGTTATATTTTTCAATTTCATCAATTATTACCTGAATTTACTGCATTAGAAAATGTTTGTATCCCATCATTCATAGGAAAAAAAGACAAAGAAACTACCATAGCAAAAGCAACTGAAATTCTAACATTTTTAGGATTAAAAAATAGAATTAATCACAAGCCTAAAGAGCTTTCTGGTGGAGAACAACAACGAGTAGCCGTCGCAAGGGCATTAATAAATAATCCTTCCATAATTCTAGCTGACGAACCTAGTGGAAATTTGGATTCTTCATCTGCACAAAGTCTCCATGAGTTATTTTTTGAATTGAGAAATAAGTTTAACCAAACCTTTATTATTGTAACTCATAATAAAGAATTAGCCAATATGGCTGATAGAACCTTGACCATGAAAGATGGAATAATTATATGACAATATTATTAAAAGAACTTCTAAATTTTCTCAAAAAACCTGTTTTACAAAAAGACCATAATAAAAGTTTTTTGTACCGTTTTAAAATTTTTATTTTACTTCTAGTTATATCAATCTCAATTTCTTTTTTTTTATCTATCGTTAATGGAATCCTAACATCTATAGGTTTGATAGATGAGAATAATCATCTTACGGATACTTTGTTGAATGGTTCAAGCGGTTTAAAAATTCTTTTTTTAGCTAGTATTGTAGCACCCATTACAGAAGAGCTAATTTTTAGAGCTCCATTAGTACTTTTTAAAAAAGAGTCAGTTTTTAAAATAGCTTTTTATAGCCTCACTATTATTTTTGCTTATATCCATATTTTTAATTTTGAAATTAATAACAATGTACTATTGTTTTCACCATTATTAGTAGCTCCACAATTTATCGTTGGGCTAATTTTTGGTTTTATTAGAATTAGATTTGGCTTGCTTTGGGCAATCTCCTTACACGGTTCCTATAATGGAATCTTAGTTTCATTATTTCTAATAAGTACTCATGGAGTTTAGTAAAAAAGATCTAAAAGATTTCTTAGATTTAAAAGTAGAAACATATAACAAAAGTACATTTATAGAATCTGATCCAATACAAATCCCACATCTTTACACAAAAAAAGAGGATATTGAAATTGCTGGGTTTCTTTCAGCAACAATTGCTTGGGGAAAACGGGCAATGATTATTAAAAATTCAAAAAAAATGATGGAAATTATGGATAATTCTCCATTTGATTTTGTGATAAATCATTCTCAAAAAGAACTAAAATCTAGTACTAATTTTGTTCACAGAACCTTTAATTCATTAGATTTTCAGTATTTTATAAAATCAATTCAAAATATTTATAATCACCATAAAGGATTAGAAACTATTTTAAAACCATCAAAAAAAGAAATAAATTATCAGTATTCAATTGCACGTTTTAAAGAGTTATTTTTTGAGCTTCCACACCAAATAAGAACAGAAAAACACATTTCTAATCCATTAAAAAATTCTGCTGCAAAAAGAATTAATATGTTTTTAAGGTGGATGGTAAGAAATGATTCAGCTGGTGTAGACTTTGGTATATGGAAAACTCATTCTCCAGCCCTACTTTCTTGCCCATTAGATGTTCACTCTGGAAATATAGCTAGAAAATTAGGACTTTTAACTAGGAAGCAAAACGACTGGAAAGCAGTTTCTGAGTTAGACAATAAACTTAAGGAATTTGATAAAAATGATCCTGCTAAATATGACTTTGCGCTTTTTGGATTAGGTGTATTCGAAAAATTTTAAATCTTATTATAAGTAATTAAAATGTCATTTTTTTGAACTAAATTAGTCGTTCTTAATTATTTACAATGAAAAAATATATCCTTTTTATACTTGTATTGAGTTTTATAAGTATACAAGCACAAGATGCAAGAATACCACTAGATACAACAGTAGTTACTTATAACGAAGTAGTTATAAACGGACAAAAAGTCACCTATCAAGCAACCACAGGAATGCAACCTGTTTGGGATGATCATGGAGAAATTATAGCTTCCTTATATTATACTTACTACAAACGAACCAACCTAAGAGATAACTCAAAAAAACCAGCAGATTATTCAAAAAGACCCATTATCATGTCATTTAATGGGGGCCCAGGATCTGCCTCTGTCTGGATGCATATTGCCTACACTGGTCCTAAGGTTCTGCGTATAGATGACGAAGGGTATCCCGTTCAACCTTATGGAGTCAAAGACAATCCGAATTCAATTTTGGATGTTGCAGATATTGTTTATATAAACCCTGTTAATACAGGTTATTCAAGACCTGTTGTCAAAAAAGGAGAAAAATTAGATAAGTCTAAATTTTTTGGAATTAATGCAGATATTAAATATTTAGCTAGCTGGATAAATACATTTATTACCAGAAATAATAGATGGCAATCACCTAAATATATTATTGGTGAGAGCTATGGAGGAACACGAGTTATGGGATTAGCTGCCGAATTACAAAGTAGCCAATGGATGTACTTAAATGGAGTTATAATGGTCTCTCCAGCAGATTATAAAATTTTAAGAACTGACTCTGCATTATCATCTTCATTGAATTTACCTTATTATACAGCTGCAGCTTGGCATCATAAGATGTTGCCAGCAGAATTACAAAATAAAGATTTAACTGAAATATTACCACTTTCAGAAGAATATGCAATTAATGAATTGATTCCAGCGATTGCTAAAGGTGGTTTTATTTCGGAATCTGAAAGAAATAAAGTAGCAGAACGTATGTCCTATTTCTCGGGAATTAAAAAGAAAGTAATTTTACAACACAATTTAGATATTCCAAAAAATTATTTTTGGAAAGAATTATTAAGAGATGAAAAAGGATTAACTGTTGGTAGATTAGATTCTAGATACAAAGGTTTGGATAAGAGAATTGCAGGTGATAGTCCTGATTATAACTCAGAACTAACATCATGGTTGCATTCTTTTACTCCCGCAATAAATTATTACATCAGAGAATATTTAAACTTTAAAACCGATCTTAAATATTATGTTTTTGGACCTGTTAGACCGTGGGATAATAGGAATGATAACGTTAGGGAGGGCTTACGACAAGCTATGGCGCAAAATCCTTATTTAAAAGTATTAATACAGTCCGGTTATTATGATGGAGCAACTACTTATTTCAATGCAAAATATACCATGTGGCAAGTAGATCCTAGTGGAAGAATGAAAGATCGTTTTTATTTTAAAGGGTATAGGAGCGGTCATATGATGTACTTGAGAAATGAAGATTTGAAAAAATCAAATGACGATTTAAGAATATTTATTGAAAATAGTTCTTCAAAAGGAAAAGCAGCAAAATACGAATAGTTCACTAAATAGTAATGCAATTTAAATATCCAATTGTTTTTTACTTTTTGGTAGTACTGATTATTCCTTTAATCATACATCTGTTTCGTCTTCAAAGATTCAAAAAGATAGTATTTACTAATGTTCAATTATTAAAAACAATTAATTCAGAAACCCGTAAGAGTTCTCGTATAAAAAAGTTATTAGTATTACTAACAAGACTTATTTGTTTTACTGCGATACTTTTTACTTTCTCTCAACCCTATTATAGCAATAAAAAAATAACTCTTGAAAATCATAGTTTTATTTATTTAGACAATTCTATGAGTTTAAATACAAGTGGAAACACATTAAAATTAGTCGCTGAGAAAATTATTGAAAACGGGGCAGATACAGATACATATTCTTTACTTACAAATGATAAATTTATTTCTAAAATTTCTAAAAAAGATTTAGATAATCACTTAAAAAAATTAAAATTCAGTACAAAAATAGGTTATATTGAAGAAAAAGTAGAAATTATTGAAAGAGAAATTAATAATTTAAATAAAGGTTTATATAAATCTATTTTAATATCTGATTTTCAAGATATTAATAAAAATAAAAAAAATAGATTTACAAATGTAAATAGTCCTTTTTCTTTAGTAAATATTCAAAATACTTCCAAAAATAATATTTCTATAGATAGTGTTTTTATTAGCTCAGAAAGCCCATCGAAAAATTTAATTTCTGCAGTAATAAAAAATCAAGGAGAAACAAAAAACAATATTCCTATAGCGCTTTACAATGGATCAAAACTTATCAATAAACGTTCCTTCGATATTTCTAAAAATGAAACAAAAATTATTGAATTTGAAATCAATAAGACAAATAATTTCAGAGGTAAATTTAAAATAACTTTTAACGACACTTTTTTGTTTGATAATACATTTTATTTCGTAATGAATACGACAAAAAAAACATCAATTCTTAATATTGGCAACACCTCCAAATCTCTCTCTAAAATATTTATTGGAGATGAATTTGTATATAGAAACTCGAAACCACAGAAAATTAATTATAATATAATACAAGAACAACAATTAATTATACTTAATCAGCTTAAAAAAATTCCTAAAACATTAAAAAATAGTTTGCTGCTTTTTATAAAAAATGGCGGCCATCTTTTAATCATACCAGATAAAACAATCGACATACAATCTTACAACTCATTTTTTAATAAAATTACAACAGGAGGTATTACAGGTTATAATAACGATTCATTAAAAATTACGGATATTAATTTTCAACACCCCCTGTATACTGGAGTATTTTTAAAAAAAGTAACTAATTTTCAATATCCATCTGTTATATCAAGCTATCAACACAATTTGCGGGGAGGGAATATTATATCATTTGAAAATAAAAAACCTTTTTTACAGGAAATAAAAAACACATACTCAAAAATATATTTTTTTTCGTCTCCTTTAGATAAAGAATCCTCCAATTTCTCTAATTCACCACTTATTGTTCCTACTTTATACAACATTGGTTTAAAAAGCTTAGAAATAGCAAAACCTTACTATACTCTCGATCAAGAAAACACAATTGAAATCAATAAAAAAATCAACAAAGAACAAATAGTAACTATTTCAAACTCCGGTGAATCTTTTATTCCTTTTCAAAAGTCATTTCCTAATAAAATAATAGTAACAACTAAGGAAAGCCCTAAAAATCCTGGTTTTTATAATATCTCTTTGCAAAAAGACACCATAGAAACTATTGCTTATAATATTTTTTCAAAGGAAAGTCTACTTTCTTTTTATGATCTAAACACACTTAAAAAAGAGAACAAATACATTGAGGTTTACAGCTCTGTAAAAGAATTATTTAATGAAATAAATAAAAAAAATAAAGTTCAATGGCTTTGGAAGTTGTTTTTGACAATTGCAATTGTATCTTTGTTGCTGGAAATTTTGATCTTAAAATT